>NZ_JAKJEW010000039.1:0-31936 GCF_022705245.1 Candidatus Skiveiella danica
CGCCATCATCGCCACCGTGGGCGCCATCTTCGGCTACATGGGCGGCGCCACCCAGGCCAACGCCGGCATCTACAAGAACAATGCCGCCATCAAGAAGACCGAAGCCTCCAACCAGTGGAACTACTTCCAGTCCAAGAGCACGAAGCAGTCGCTGGCCGAGATGTCGCGCGACCTGGCCCCGGGCGACGCCGAGAAGGCCAAATACCAGGCCAAGGTGGACCGCTACGAGAAGGAAAAGAACGAGATCAAGCTGGCCGCTGAAAAGCTGGAAGCCGATGCCACCGCCTGGGACAAGCAAAGCGACGAACAGATGCACCAGCACCACCGCTGGGCCCAGTCCACCACCGTGCTGCAGGTCTCGATCGCGATGGCGGCCATCGCGCTGCTGACCAACAAGAAGTGGCTGGAAATCGCGATGTTCGTCGCCGGCGGCGCGGGCGTGCTGGTGGGCGCAGCCGCGGCACTTCATTTTTAGTAGCTGTCAATAACCATTTGACGCTGGGTGAAGTAACGAAAAGAGCCTGAGACCAGCTACCTCGGACACGCTGGAAAGCTACGGCAAAGCGAAAGCGCTCACAACTTCTCTCAACCGCAATCGTGTCCGAGCCAGACTCGGGGATCGCTCTGATGCCCGATCCGGACTCCATTCAGCGTTCACCCACTCGGACAAGCGAGCGTTGTAGCCCAGCCCCTGTGACAACCTGCCATCGATCGTTTTCAACAAGTCATCCCTGACTTGTCTGGGAGCGCCCTTGACCAACCCCAATAGCGCCTGCTTGGGGTCCGGCAGTTCATCCGGCGAGATAGGCAAGACACCTTTCGCGCCGATCAGCGTCCGCATGGCCACGTGATCCGCCAGAACCCAGGACTCCACCTCACGCACTGCAATCCTGAACAGCAAGTTGTCGGGTGGCGCGCTTGCCAGCCACTGGGCACGGAATTCAACCAGACAGTTCGCACGATCCAAGTCCGTCAACAACACCATCACCTGCTGCTGCGCCATTTGGTACCAACTGCCCATCCTGGAACGCAGGTAGCCGTTACCCCTGTTGCCCAGCTTGAACGTCACGGTGTGCGGCGTTGGAACTTCAGAAATCAAGCGGAGGGCAATCGCCTCACTGAGCTGGTCTTCCGTCGCAACGGCGATCGGCGTCATTGCCACAAGCCCAACTGCGACACCTTGTCGGGCCGTGTCTTGGGCAATACCACCTCGGCGACACTCAGCCCTGTCCCCAGCGCCAGTCGCTCGCCGGCATCCAGTGGACGGCCGGTTGTACCCTGCTTCCCGGTTTCCAGAATAACCACTCCTCGCTCATCAATGCCGGGATTGCTCAACAGGGCATCGCTGTGCGTCGTCAAAATCACTTGTCGCTTGTTCTTTCGATCGCGCTGCAATCGATCCACGATCAACGGAATCTCTCTCACGATGGCATCGTTGAGCGAAATCTCGGGTTCCTCCAGCAACAACATGGAGCTACCCTCCAGGAGTGCCCATAACAGCCCGAACAGGCGCAGTGTTCCGTCTGAAAAATGCTCTTCAGATTGCCAACCGGCATTGGGGCGGTGGTGCGCATAACGCGCCTCCAGATGCGGATGGCCCATATCGTCTTTGACGAACCGCAAGTCTTCAAACTGTGGTACCGCCAACGACAGGGCTTTTGAAATTTTGGTCAGGCGCGAGTTTCTGGTCTTCTCCGGCGTCCTGGACAAACGCTCCAAAAATCCTTGCCCAAAAGGATCATCCGTAAGTCGATGTCCGCCAATCTTTTCGCCAAACCGAAGCAACTGCGGCACTAGGTGCAAATATGTGATCTCGCTCAGAAACTCAACCACCTCGCGAAAACTGATGTTGGTCTGAATTTGCTCCAGATGCGTCTGGGTGCGCAACACGACATCAGCATCGTCCTTAGCGTCCGGACGGTTCAACAACAGTTGGCCTTCTTTCCAGACCTGCTCACGCGAGACCAGCAGTCGCTGCGCCCCTTTGCCTTCCGGCTTGAAGGCCAAAACGTAACGCCACACGGGCGGCTGATCCAGCTCATGGCTGATTTCAATGTCAATCTCCACCTCCGGATCGCGCCTAGCATGAAGACAGCGAACCTTAGAAATGCCACCCCGCTCTGCAATGGCGGCCTGCAACCCGCCGCCTTTGGTCTTGCCGACATCGCGCAGGAATCGCAATGCGTCCAACAGATTGGACTTGCCCGAAGCGTTGGGCCCCAAGACATAGGTCACATCGCGCAGGGGCAAATCCAGCGATTGGAAATTACGCCAGTTTTTCAGTCTGATGTTGCTCACAAGCATGGTGTTGCCTTCGCCGGGTTAAGAGGACTAAACGACATTTTCCACCAGCGCCCCGGCCAGCAACGCCTGCGTGGTCTGGCCGGCGGCGAGGCGCTGGCGCAGGTCGGCGCAGAGGCGGCGCAGGGCTTCGACGCGGGCGACGATACGGGATTGTTCAGCGAGGGGTGGCAACCCAAGTACCAGCCCCGCAACCTGTTTGGTTGAGATGTGCGGGACTCCGTTGCTCCGCCCTGGGTCTATGGTTCCCACAAACAGATCAGACTGAAGCCAAAGGACAAGGAAGCTGGCCGAAATTGCCGTCGTATAGGGTGCAAGCCGCGCGACGCGCTGCAATAACAAACATGGCAGATCGCTCTTACCAATGACAGCGTATTTCAACCCAGTCGAAATAATGGGCCGATCAAGCGATAGAACAACGTCCCCCTCCTTGAGCGTGAACTGTTCAAACTCACGGGCCGACGCCTCGTCAATGAAGGCAGTTTCCGACCAGTCGGCTTGCCCGTGACCAATGTTCACATTCCGCAGCAATCGTGTACCGACCGCCTTGAACCACTCGCTTTTGAACGCATAGCCATTCAGCATCTCCACAAGGTCTCCGATCCGCACCCACACCCACCCCGCCGGCAACTCAAACGGCTTTTCATCGTCCGTGATCGGCGCCAGCGGCTTGTCGCGCTTGATCTGGCCGGCGGCGATCAGGCGGTCTTTCTCAGAACGGATGTGTTTCAGCAGCTCGCTGGCGGGTTCGTCGGCGGGGTCCTGGGGGACGAGTTGGCCGCGCACGGCCAGTTGCAGGATGGTTTGCTCCAGGGCGTCCACGGCTTCGGGGCGGTCGAACAGGGTGTCGAAGTGGATGGCGAGGCGCTGCCAGTTCTCCGTCAGGGCTTCGGGCGTGGCACTGTCGGTCAGCGTGGCCAGCAGGGTGCTGACGAGTTGGGCATGCTGCGCGGCTTCGAGCTGGCCCTTGGCTTCGAGCGCGTCGCACAGGCGCATCAGTTCTTCGACGCGGGTGACGATGCGGGATTGTTCGGCGAGGGGTGGCAATGGAATCAGGAAATTGCCGAGCTTGGCAATGCTCAACCCTTCGCGGGATACGCCAACCTGCACATCCATGACGGCCTGCTGAACATGGCGTGACACGAGAACCTTATGCAAAAACGCATTCAGCTTGGGCATGACAGGCCGAACGATGGTGACGTGCTGGCTGACGTTGGCCTCGTCAAAGTCACTTGGAACGACGGCGCATCTCCCGATCGATGCGCCGGTAATGTTGAAAAGCAGATCGTTGGGCAAAACGACTGTGCCAGCCATCTTGGCGTGTGTTGCTGGCTTGATGAATGCGACGCTCTGTAGCCGCAACCCATCGTCGTAAACGTTTTGAGATCGGAGAAACTTCACCCCAGATGGCGTGTAAACCTCTCGGCCACCGAGCGGCGTGCTTCCAGCTCCGATTTTCTGCAGCAACGCATTGAGCCGCACCCACTCCCACCCCTGCGGCACTTCAAACGGCTGCTCCTCCTCCGAAATCTCCGCCAGCGGCTTGTCCCGCTTGATCTTGCCCTCGGCGATCAGCCGGTCCTTCTCCGCCCGGACTTTCTTCAGCAACTCACTCGCCGGCTCGTCCGCTGGGTCTTGCGGCAGCAGCTTGCCCTGCACGGCCAGGGTCAGGATCAGTTCACGCAGGCGCGCCACGCCGCTGGGGGCGGTGGCCAACAGGTACAAATTTGATAGCAACATATGACCATTCAACGCTGGGAAGCCAGTGATTTGGCCAAAATTTGCTTCAATTCATCACGCAGCGCCTGCGCCTCGGCCTGCAGGCGGGCGTAGTCGGCCAGCAGGTGCTCGGGGTCGTGGCTTTCGGTCTCGCCGACGTGGGGATTCTTCTGGTCGAGGTTCCAGTTGGCGGCGCGGATGGCGTCGATGCTGACCTTCCAGGCGCGCTCGTTTTCCGCGCGGGCTGCAAAGCCATCCGCCTCGCTGCCCCACCAAGCCTTCTCGGCATCAAACTCTTCGATACGAATGGGTTTGGTCTTGTTGTAGCTTTTCACCCCCGGCGGGTACGGGTGCTCGTAGTACCAGACGTCCGTGGTCGGCTGGCCCTTGGTGAAGAACAACAGGTTGGTCTTGATGCCGGTGTAGGGCGCGAACACACCGTTGGGCAGGCGCACGATGGTGTGCAGGTTGCACTCGGCCAGCAACTGCTCCTTGATGCGGCTTTTGACGCCTTCGCCGAACAGCGTGCCGTCGGGCAGCACCAGCGCGGCGCGGCCGTTGACCTTGAGGATGTGCTTGATGAGCACCAGGAACAGGTCGGCCGTTTCCTTAGTGCGCACATCGGCGGGGTAGCCCTGCTCGATGCCGGGCTCCTCGATGCCGCCGAAGGGCGGGTTGGTCAGGACCACGTCCACGCGGTCGGCGGCGGTGTGGTCGCGCAGCGGGCGGGCCAGGGTGTTGTCGTGCCGGATGGCGCTGGGCACCTCGATGCCGTGCAGCAGCAGGTTGGTGACGCAGAGCATGTGGGGCAGCTGCTTTTTCTCGACGCCGCGAATGCTGGCCTGAAGCACGGCTTCGTCGGCGGAGTTATGCACCTGCTTGCGCAGGTGTTCGATGCTGCAGACCAGGAAGCCGCCCGTGCCGGTGGCCGGGTCCAGCACGATTTCACCGAGCTTGGGATCAACCATGTCCACCATGAACTGGGTGACGGCGCGCGGGGTGTAGAACTCGCCCGCGTTGCCGGCGCTTTGCAGGTCTTTGAGGATTTTTTCGTAGAGGTCGTTGAACTGGTGGCGCTCGGCCTGTCGGTTGAAGTCGATGGTGTTGAGCTTGTTGATGACCTGGCGCAGCAGGTGGCCGCTCTTCATGTAGTTGTAGGCGTCTTCGAACACGCCGCGCACCACGTAGCCGCGCGGGTTGCGCACCGGGTCGGCGCTGAGGTTCTTGAGCGTGGCGAAGAGCTGGTTGTCCACGAAGTCGAGCAACTCGTCGCCGGTCATGCCTTCGGCGTTGGCGGCCCAGTTGCGCCAGCGCATGTCTTCAGGGATGGGGCTGGCGTAGGCGTCGCGGGTGAGTTCAAGTTCTTCTTCGAGCGCATCGAACACCTTGAGGAACAGCAGCCAGGTGAGCTGCGAGATGCGCTGGGCGTCGCCATCGACGCCGCTGTCCTGGCGCATGACGTCCTGGATGGACTTGATGACGGGGGTTAGGTTGGACATGAGGGTTTCGGGAGCGTTTTATGAGCAAAAATGGCCACTTCCCAGCGTGGAATGGTCATATTCAGCTATGAATAACTGAGTATTTTTCACCCCACTCAGGCGGCGGGGCGGTCGGATTCCGGCTTGTACAGCGCCTGCTCCAGTGTGCGCACGGCCCGCAGGTACTGCGGCCGGCCACCGAAGCTGCGCACCAGCTCCGCCGGGCTGCCCAGCTCGGTGAAGGGCTGGATGCTGAGCACGTTGTCGGCCTCGATGGTGGCCAGGCCTTCGTCGGCGTATTTGTCGAGCAGCGCGTCCAGCACCTTGCGGGCCACCAGGCCGTACTGGGTGAAGACGCTGCTGGTGCGTGCGCGGCGGGCGCGCTCGCGCCGGGTGAGCGGTGGCATGTTCCAGGCCACATGCAACAGCAGGTCGAACGGGTCCAGGTCGCGGCCCACTTCGTCGGCCAGCGCGTCGATCAGCACGCCCTGCCCTTCCAGCTCCGCCAGCAGCGCGGCCTTGCGGTCGGCGTCGGACCAAGCCTGCAGGAAGCGGTCGAGCGAATCGAAGCGACGGGTGAGGTTGATGCGGGTGTAGTCGCGCAGGCTCTCGGTGATGAGCTGGCCCTGGGCGTTGAGGTATTGCACGCGCTCGCGGGCCACGGCCACGGTGACCAGGCCGCCGACGACGTATTTCTTGGGCTTATTGGCACCGTCGGTGCCGGCCAAGGGGTCGAGCGGGCCCAGCGGGTCGGCCGGCTGGCCGTCGCCAAATTCAGGCGAGACGGGCTGGGCGGGGTCGTCCGGTTCCGGCGGTGCGATGGGGTCGTCACCCTTCGGCTCGTAAATCTGCACCGGGTCGCCGTCAAAGTCTTTGTCGGCAAAGAGTTCGGTGGCGCGCTTGAAGTCGAGGATGGTGAACCAGGTCTTGCCCAGGTCTTCGCGCAGGCGGGTCCCGCGGCCGATGATCTGCTTGAACAGCGTCATGGACTTGATGTTCTGGTCCAGCACGATGAGCTTGCAGGTTTGCGCGTCGACCCCGGTGCTCAGGAGCTTGGAGGTGGTGGCGATGACCGGGTAGACCTTTTCCGGGTCGATGAAGTTGTCGAGCTCGCGCTTGCCCTCGGGGTTGTCGCCGGTGATCTGCACCACATACCTAGGCTGGGTGGCGCAGAGGTCGGCGTTGGCGTTGCTGAGCGCCTGGCGCATGCGGGCGGCGTGGTCGATGTCTTCGCAGAACACGATGGTCTTGGCGAAGCGGTCGGTGGCTTTGAGGTAGGCGGTGATGCGCTCGGCCACCACGGCGTCGCGCTGCTCCAGCACCAGGCTGCGGTTCATGTCGGTGCCGTTGTAGATACGGTCTTCGATCAGGTGGCCGTGCTTGTCGGTCATGCCGGCGGTGGGGCGCCAGCCAAAGGTGTCCTTGTCCAGATCGACGCGGATGACCTTGTACGGTGCCAGATACCCGTCTTCGATACCCTGGCGCAGGCTGTAGGTGTAGACGGGCTCGCCGAAGTAATCGATGTTGGAAACGTCTTTGGTTTCCTTGGGCGTGGCGGTCAGGCCGACCTGCGTGGCGCTGGAGAAATAGCTCAGGATGTCGCGCCAGGCGGAGTCTTCCGCCGCGCTGCCCCGGTGGCATTCGTCGACCACGATCAGGTCGAAGAACTCCGGGCTGAACTGCTTGTAGATGTTGTTTTCTTCCTCGGTGCCGGTGACCGCCTGGTAGAGCGAGAGGTAGATTTCGTAGCTGGTGTCGACCTTCTTGGTGGTTCGGTGCACGGCCAGTTCGAGCTCTTCGACTTCCACCTGACCCTGTGCGTTGATGCGCTCCACACCTTTGGCATTGGGGCTGAGCTTGGCCATCGCGCCCTTGAACGGGCGGAAGTCGTTGACCATGGTCTGGTCGATCAGGATGTTGCGGTCGGCCAGGAACAAGATGCGCTTCTTGGCGCGGCTCTTCCACAGGCGCCAGATGATCTGGAAGGCGGTGTAGGTCTTGCCGGTGCCGGTGGCCATGACCAGCAGCACCCGGTTCTGCCCGGCGGCAATGGCTTGCACGGTGCGATTGATGGCATTGAGCTGGTAGTAGCGCGGCGTCTTGCTGGGCGCATAGTCCGCCGCGGCGACGCGACGGACGTCGGCGCTCCAGCCTTTCCAGGCACAGTAACGGCTCCACAGCTCATCGGGGCTGGGGAACTGATCGAGGGTGAGGTCTTGCTCCAGCACGCCATCGGCGCAGGTGGCGTCGCGGAACACGAACCCATCGCCGTTGCTGGAAAAGCTGAAAGGGACGTCAAGCAGGTCGGCGTACCGGATGGCCTGTTGCATGCCGGCGCCCATGGCGTGCTGGTTGTCCTTGGCTTCGACCACGGCCAGCGGGATGTTGGCTTTGTGGAACAAAGCGAAATCGGCTCGCAGCACGGTGGCGGGGTCGCGTTGCGCCTTCTTGCCGCGGACCACCACACGACCCGCCCGCAAAGGGAATTGAGCATAGATCTGGTCCATGCCGCTCCACCCCGCTGCCACCATGGCGGGCCGGATGAACTTGTCGCAGAGGTCGCTTTCCGAAAGGTTCTTCTTAATCATTCCTCGTCCGCAATGGCGGCGGGTTGTGTGGGGTCGTCGGAGGGTCGCCCATTATTCAGCAAGATCAACGACCTACTCGGTCGAATTCGCTCTCACCGGCCATCGCTGATCCGTTCGCGGCGCAAGACCCAGCCCGCCTCAGCCGACGTCAGCCGGTAGCTGATCTGGCGCGAACCCCCGGTGGGCTGCGCGTTGCGATCGCCCGCCTTGTAAAGCGGAAAGTGGCGCACCAGGGTGTTGCCGCTGACCGCAAAGCTGTCGTGGCCCATGTAACCCTTCGAGGCCTCGACGTCTTCGCTGATCGGCAGCAGATACACCTCGCTCAGCGACTGGCGCTGGTTGGCGCCATAGGCCACCAGCGAGCCGTACGAGCCCGATCCGGCGGAGGTCACGTACACATAGATTTCCGGCGAGCCGTCGCCATTGAGGTCCGCCACCTCGGCGCCGGTCACCGTGCCGTCGATCTCGCGCGAGACCGGCTGGTTGTCGCGGCCCAGCCCCGACGGCGTGATGGTCACGCGGGTGATCGACCCCTGGTTGGCGCTGACCACCCGAAAGCTGATGCCCTGCAGCGTCAAAGTCTTGTCGAAGGGCCGCGGCCCCGGTGGCTCTTTCGCCGCAGGCGAAGCCGGTGCACCGGGCACATCAAACGCATGGGCCTCCGCCTCGCTGCCGGCGGGGTAGACCTCATGGGCCGCGTCGGCGCGAAACGGCCCCCAGAACGCCGCGGCCTGCGCCGGGTCCGCAATGCGAAACCGGCCCAGCGCAGCCTGCGCTTCCAGAAACCGGCGGTAGGCATCGAGCGGAACGGGCGCGCCTCCGAGGCGGGCAATGCGCCCGCCATACTGGCGGTACAGGGCCGCGTCGATCTTGCGCTGCAGGATGTAGGCCCGTGCCATCTCCTCGCGCGCGGCCCGATCGGCGGCGGGCTCGTTGGCCGGGTCGGGCAGCGGCGTGCCCTTGGCCGCCATGAATCGGCGCATCTCGGCCAGGTAGGCCTGCACATCGGCGGCACTGACGTCGATGCCCTGATCGGCGGCGTAGCGGTCGGTCAGGGCCAGCAGGATCGAATACCGCAACTCCTCGGCACTCTCGGCCCGAACCGGCGCGGCCAGCACCTGGGCGCCCCAAGCTGTCTGGCCGGGCGCAGCGGCAACACCGGCCGAAACAAGGACCAGCACCGCCAGGCAGACGGCACCCAGCCCGCGCGACTTCAGAGCGAAGTCCGGTCGGCGCCGCCCGCATGCGAATTTCATCGAGCCCACCCCGGGACCATCAGGTGGAGCCAGCATGCTGAGACAAGCTCATCCTCTGGCGATGCACAGGTCTGCGCAGGCGGCGGGCCGGCGTTGACGACATCCTCACCCTTGCGTGCCCGCCGTTGCGCTCGTCAGCGCGCCGCAGGACGCTTGGCGGCGGTTTTCACGGGAGCCGCTTTTTTCGCCGGGGCCTTTTTGGCAGCGACCTTCACTGGGGCGGCTTTCACGGCCGATGCTTTTTTCGCAGCGGCCTTCACGGGAGCGGCCTTCTTCGCTGCCGCCTTCGCCGGTGCGGCCTTCTTCACAGCCGCGACCTTGCCGGTGACGGCTTTCTTGAGCGCCGCCGCTTCCTTCTCGACCGCCTTCAGATGGGCCTTGGCATAGCGCTCGGCACTGGCCTGCAACGAGGCCAGCTTCTTGCTCGTGCTGCGCTTGGTCGCTTCGAGTTTCTTCTCCGCCGCCAGCACCGCCTTGCGGGCATCGTCGCCCGCCTTCTTGAGCTGTGCCTGGGACTGCTTGACCTTCGTTTCAGCCGCCTTCACCAGGCTGCTCCAGTCTCGCTTGGCTTCATTCTTCTTGGCCGTAACCTGCTTCTTCGCCTTGGCCACGCCGGCCGACACGGCGTCGCCCATGGCCTCGAACTTGTGGGACACCGCAGTGCCCACCGCCTTGGCCGCGTTGCTCAGTTGTTTGCCGGCTTGCTGGAGTTCCGTTTGCTGGGTTGTCTTGCGCGTGGCCATGTGCTTCCTTTTCAGATTGATGATTGCTTGCGAGGATTCGCGAATACCCACCGCCCCCCGCGTCCGGCGCACAACATTGCGTGCCGCGAACCGATGCAGGGGTCGGAGTTCCTGAGTCGGAGCCTGCGCTGCGTTGCACCGGGGGGGTCAACCAGACCCAACCCAAGGTGATCTGTGCAGGAGACAAGCTGCGAACCTCGATCGGAAGAATTATCGCCGGGTCAGACAGCTTGCAGTTTCATTTCAGGAACATCAGCTGGACTTGAAACTGAAGGTCCCAGGTGGGGCCGAGGTATGGACGCGAGACGGACGAAGAAGCTCGGGTCAGGCCAGGCCCATACGGGCCTTGATGCGATAGAACGGCTCGGCCCGCCGATTGTCCTTGCTGCGGTTCTCGTCGCGTTCGTCCTTGGTCGCATCGAAGTGAAAGATTGGTGCAAATGCTGGTGAGGTGCTGTCATCGTCAGGAATCAAGGCGACTTAGAATTCCCCGCTTTGGCCGCTTATGAAAATCGCCACCTGGAATGTCAACTCCCTGAACGTGCGGCTGCCGCAGGTGCTGGACTGGCTGGCCGCGCAGCCGTCGGATGCGCCGGTGGATGTGCTGGCGCTGCAGGAGCTCAAGCTCACCGACGACAAGTTCCCTGCCATGGCCTTCCAGGAGGCCGGCTATGCTGCCCAATGGTTCGGCCAGAAGACCTACAACGGCGTGGCCCTGATCAGCCGGCAGCCCGCCTCCGACGTGGTGAAGAACATCCCCGGCTTTGCGGACGACATGGCCCGCGTGATCACCGCCACCATCGCAGGGGTTCGGGTGATCGGCGCCTATTTCCCCAATGGCCAGGAGCCCGGCTCGGACAAGTTTGCCTACAAGATGCGCTGGCTGGACGCCCTGCGCGAATGGGTGCGCGCCGAGCTGGCGGCCCACCCGAAGCTGGTGCTGCTGGGAGACTACAACATCACCTTCGACGACCTGGATGTCTGGGACCCGGTGGGCCTGGCCGGCACGATCCACTGCACCGACGAAGAACGCACCCACCTGCGCGCCCTGATCGGCCTGGGTCTGACCGACTCATACCGGCTGTTTGCCCAGCCCGAAAAGAGCTACAGCTGGTGGGACTACCGCATGCTCGGTTTCCAGAAGAACCGCGGCATGCGCATCGACCACATCCTGGTCAGCGAAGCATTGAAGCCGCTGGCGCGCGCCTGCACGATCGACCGGGCGCCGCGCAAGAACCCGCAGCCAAGCGACCACGCGCCCGTCATCGTGACGCTGGACTTGCCGGGATAACTCCTGATTTCATAGCTTTAAACGACCCATCCACGCTGGGGAATGGCCAAATAAGCTTGAAATCACTCCAGGCCCAGCTCCTGGATCTTGCGCGTGATGGTGTTGCGGCCGATGCCCAGCTTTTGCGCCGCCTCGATGCGCCGCCCGCGGGTGCTGGCCAGCGCCGCGAGGATCAGCTTGGATTCGAAACGCCGGGTAAGTGCGTCCCAAACATCATGGCACCCCGACGCCAGCAGCGCGTTGGCCTCCACTTCGAGGCCATGCTCCCAGGCCTCGTCGGCCGAGCCGGCGGGCCGGCCCAGCGCCGTGCCGGATACCGTCGCCGGAGCCTGGCTGCTCGCCGGTGCGGCGAGACCTTCGTCCGCACGGGCGGGGCTGGCCGCGGGGGGCGCGACAACCGCCTGGGCCATGGGTGCAGGCACGGGTTCATCGCCCAGCACCTCCGGCGGCAAGTCCTTCTCTTCGATCATCTGCGCCGGCGCCATCACGGTCAGCCAGTGGCAGATGTTTTCCAGCTGGCGCACGTTGCCGGGAAAGCCGAAAGTCCCGAGCCGGGCCACGGCCGCATCGGAAATGCGCTTGGGCTCCACGCCGAGCTGACGGGCGCTCTGCTGCAGGAAATGGCGCGTCAGCATGGGAATGTCTTCGCGCCGATCGGTCAGGCGCGGCAGGCGCAGGCGGATCACGTTGAGGCGGTGGAACAGGTCCTCGCGGAAACCGCCCTCGCGCACGCGCTGCTCCAGGTCCTGGTGGGTGGCCGCGATCACGCGCACATTGGCCTTGACCGCGCTGTGCCCGCCCACGCGGTAGAAACTGCCGTCCGACAGCACGCGCAGCAAGCGCGTCTGCAGGTCGAACGGCATGTCGCCGATTTCGTCCAGGAACAGGGTGCCGCCATCGGCCTGCTCGAACCGGCCCCGGCGCATGGTCTGCGCGCCGGTGAAGGCCCCGCGCTCGTGGCCGAACAGCTCGGACTCCAGCAAATCTTTCGGGATGGCCGCGGTGTTGATGGCGACAAATGGGCCGCTGGCGCGCTGGGAATGCTTGTGCAGCGCGCGCGCCACCAACTCCTTGCCGGAACCGGACTCGCCGGTGATCAGCACCGTGACGTTGCTCTGCGACAGGCGGCCGATGGCCCGGAACACGTCCTGCATCGCCGGCGCCTGCCCCAGCATCTCGGGCGTCGCGCCCATGCGCTCCTCGGCCACTTCCTCGCGCTGGCTTTCCTCGACGGCGCGCCGGATCAGTTCCACCGCCTTGGGCAGATCGAAGGGTTTGGGCAGGTACTCGAAGGCGCCGCCCTGGAAGGCGGAGACGGCGCTGTCGAGGTCCGAGAACGCCGTCATGATGATCACGGGCAAGCCGGGCAGTTTTTCCTTGACCTTGCCCAGCAGGTCCAGGCCAGAGCCCCCCGGCATGCGGATGTCGCTGACCAGCACCTGCGGACCGCCCTCGTCTCCCGCGGCTTCCAGGGCCTGGAGCACTTCGCGCGGGTTGGTGAAGCTGCGGGTGGGAAGGCCATCGCGCAGCAGGGCCTTCTCCAGCACGAAGCGGATCGATTGGTCATCATCAACTATCCAGATCGGCTTCATGGTGCGGGCGTCCCTTTGGTCTGACTGTTATGGCAACGGAATCAACAACTTGAAATCCGTCCGGCCCGGCACACTGTCACACTCGATCAGGCCATGGTGCTGCTGCACGAACGTCTGTGCCAGCGTCAGCCCCAGGCCGGAACCCCCTTCGCGCCCCGACACCAGCGGGTAGAAAATGCGGTCCTTGATCGAGTCTGGCACGCCAGGCCCGTTGTCAATGACATGCAATTCCAGTGCCAGGCGATAGCGCTGCTTGCCAAAGGTGACCTGGCGCAGGACGCGGGTTCGGAAAATGATCTCCGCATCACCGGCGGCGATGCGCTCGCCGAGAACCTGCGCCGCGTTGTGGGTGAGGTTGAGCACCGCCTGGATCAGCTGCTCGCGGTCGCCACGGAACTCAGGGATCGACGTGTCGTAGTCGCGCACCACCTTCAGGCCCTTGGGAAACTCGGCCAGGATCAGTGAGCGCACCCGCTCGCACACCTCGTGAATGTTGACGTCGCCCACGACGTGCGGCCGGCGGTGCGGCGCCAGCAGACGGTCCACCAGGGTCTGCAGCCGGTCGGCCTCGCGGATGATGACCTGGGTGTACTCGGTCATCTCGGGCGAGTCCATCTCCATTTCGAGCAACTGTGCCGCCCCGCGGATGCCGCCCAGCGGGTTCTTGATCTCGTGGGCCAGGTTGCGGATCAGCTCCTTGTTGGCCTGCGCCTGGTCGATCAGGCGCTCCTCGCGGTCCTGACGCGCCTGCGCCTCCAGCGGCAGCATTTCGATGATGATTTCGCCAGGGCGCTCGGTCTGGGCCACGATCACATGCACCGGCAGGGGTTCGCGTTGCTGCCGAAGCAGCATCGCGTCGTAGCGCAGCGCGGCAAATTCATTGTCGTTGGCACTGGTCAGCGCACTGGACAACACCTGCGGCTGCGCGAAGCTGTCAGGAAAGTGGGAACCTTCGATGCTGCGGCGAGACTGGCCCATGGCATCTTCCAGCGCGGCGTTGGCAAACAGCGCGACGCCGTCGCTGCGCACCACAGCCACCAGCGTGGCCAGCAGATCAAAGGCGAGAAACCGGGACGGGTTGGGGGTCAGCGGGGTCAAGCAAACTATTTTGCCCCAGATGCGGGCGCGGCCGTCGCAACCGGCGCCGCCCCGGCGGACGCTGGCGCGGGCGCGGGCGAACGACCCAGTTCACGCCGGATGCCGGCGATGTCGCTCTCGTTGCGGGCAATGGCGGCCTTGAGCTCGGCCACACGGTCGAGGTATTTCTGGTGGTTGCGGCTTTCAATGCCCTGATGATCGGGCTTGCCGTCCTTGTACTCGGCCAACAGTTCGGCACGCCGGGCCTCGGCCCGCTTGAGTTCCGCCTCCAGAACGCCACGAGCGTCCGAGTCCCGCGCACGCTGATCGTTGGCGTCGACTTTCTGGACCGCGCTGCCAGTGGCCACGGGCGCCGAGGGCGCTGGCGATCTGACCGCCGTGCCGGCAATCACACTGACATTGCCCTCGATCTGCTTACAGTTCCTGGTCTTCGCGACCGCCTGGTCGTTGGTGTATTCGTTGTTGCCGCAGCGGTAAACACGATCCTGCGCCAGGGTGCCGGAAGCGCCTGTCAAGACCACCAGGAAAGTCAGAAGTGCGTATTTCAAGTCAATTCCTCACCTGCGCCATCAAGCGGCGGGGGACCAAGTATCGGACAAACGCCGAACTTAGCAAAATGCCCCCCTATTTCCCCATGAAAAAGGGCGGCTTGCGCCGCCCTTTTGAAACCAATCGCAACAGGGTTTACAGCGAATAGTACATGTCGAATTCAACCGGGTGCACCGCCATGCGGAAGCGCGTGACTTCGCTCATCTTGAGTTCGATGTAGGCGTCGAGCATGGTGTCGGTGAACACGCCGCCCTTGGTCAGGAAGGCGCGGTCCTTGTCCAGATGCTCCAGCGCCTGATCCAGGCTGTGGCAGACGGTCGGCACCAGCTTGTCTTCCTCCGGCGGCAGGTGGTAGAGGTCCTTGGTGGCGGCTTCGCCCGGATGGATCTTGTTTTCCACGCCGTCCAGACCCGCCATCAGCAGGGCCGCAAAGCCCAGGTAGGGGTTCATCAGGGGATCGGGGAAGCGGGCCTCGACGCGGCGCCCCTTCGGGTTGGCCACGAACGGGATGCGGATCGAAGCCGAGCGGTTCTTGGCCGAATAGGCGAGCTTCACCGGCGCCTCGAAATGCGGCACCAGGCGCTTGTAGCTGTTGGTGCCGGGGTTGGTGATCGCGTTCAGCGCGCGGGCGTGCTTGATGATGCCGCCGATGTAGTACAGGGCAAACTCGGACAGGCCGGCATAGCCATCGCCGGCGAACAGGTTCTTGCCGTCTTTCCACACCGACTGGTGCACGTGCATGCCGGAGCCGTTGTCGCCATGGTAGGGCTTGGGCATGAAGGTGGCGGTCTTGCCGTAGGCATTGGCCACGTTCTGGATCACGTACTTCTGCAGCATGGTCCAGTCGGCGCGCTCGACCAGGGTGGAGAACTTGGTGCCGATTTCGTTCTGGCCGGCGCCCGCCACTTCGTGGTGGAACACTTCGACCGGGATGCCCAGGGATTCGAGCACCAGCGACATCTCGGCGCGCATGTCTTGCGTGCTGTCGACGGGCGGCACGGGGAAATAGCCGCCCTTGACCGTCGGACGATGGCCGCGGTTGCCGCCTTCGAGCTTGGCGCCGGTGTTCCAGGGGGCTTCGTACTCTTCGATCTCGTAGAACGTGTTGCTCGGATCGGTGCTCCAGCGCACGTTGTCAAAAATGAAGAACTCGGGCTCGGGGCCGAAGAAGGCCGTGTCGCCGATGCCGGAGGCCTTGAGGTAGGCCTCGGCGCGCTTGGCAATGGAGCGCGGATCGCGGTCGTAGGACTTGCCGTCGGCGGGCTCGACCACGTCGCAGTTCATGATCAGCGTCGACTCTTCGAAGAACGGATCGATGTTGGCCGTCGCCGGATCGGGCATCAGCAACATGTCGGAGGCTTCGATGCCCTTCCAGCCAGCGATGGACGAGCCGTCGAAGGCGTGGCCGCTGCTGAACTTGTCTTCGTCGAAATGCGACACCGGCACGGTCACGTGCTGCTGCTTGCCGCGGGTATCGGTGAAACGGAAATCAACGAACTTGACTTCGTTGTCTTTCACCATGGTCATGACGTCGGCGACGGTCTTTGCCATCAGATTCTCCTGGTTGGAAGGTTGTTAAGAATTCAGTTCGGGAGCGGGAATGCAGGTTCTGTGCCAAACAGTCGACCCGCTGTCCCGCGGACCATTGCGCATTTTGCCCTGAGTTCGCGCGCCGCAAATGGATCGACATTCATCCAGATCAACATTTCCCGTTTTGAGTGCACCGAATCTGTGCACTGCTGGACGCACCACTTTGGCGCACTACTGATTTCGCACCAGTTCGGGGCCCAGCTTGACGTCAAACGCCTTCAGGCCCTGCAGCAAGGCCGCCCAGGCCGGCGCCACGCCGACCGGTGCGCCCTTCACACCCAGTTCAATGTGGCGACCGTATTCCCGATGATCGACACTGGGCAGGCTGAACACCCGGATGCCCGGATGCTCCCGCTCGATCGCCTCCATCAGTGGCGTCAAGGTGGCCTCCATCGTGCCAAACACGATGACGGACCGCTCCAGCCAGGCGCCCGTTGCGAACCGGTGCGGGTACAGCGTGTCGAGCACCCATTCGACCATCGGCCAGGCCATCACCGGAAAGCCGGGCACGAAGTGGATGCCACCACGCTCGCCCACCGCGTGTGGCTCGCTGCCCCCCGCGGGGGCCTTCGCGCCTTGGGGCGGCCCGGCGGCACTCATGTCGCCCCCACGTTCGCCCACTACGTGTGGCTCGCTGCCCCCCAGGGGGGCCTTCACGCCTTGGGGCGGCACGGCGGCGCTCATGTCCGGTGGTGGCGGGTAGCAGCTGAACCCCGGGATCTTGTTGTACGGGTTCGGGATGATCTGCGCACCCGCCGGGAATACGCCCATGTTCAGGCGGTGTGCGTTGTCAGGCCGCTCAGGCTCGTAGGGCTTGCCCTGCTCGCGCGCGATGTCCTGCATGCGCTCCAGGATCAGCGCGGCGGCTTCGGGGTGAAGCACCAGATCGACGCCCAGCGCGCGCGCCGCACACTGGCGGGTGTGGTCGTCCGGTGTGGCACCGATGCCCCCCGTGGAGAACACCACATCGCCCGAGGCAAAGGCCCGCTGCAGGGCCGCCGTGATGCGCACCGGCGAATCGCCGACGTACTCCGCCCAGCCCAGCGACAGGCCGCGCGCGCCGAGCAGTTCAATGATCTTGGGCAGGTGCTTGTCCGCACGCTTTCCCGAGAGGATTTCGTCACCGATGACGATCAGGCCGAACGTGCCCACCGGTTCAGGGTGCAGGGAAGGCGGAGGACGAGGCTGTGGCGGGGGGGTGGGCGCTGGGTTCATCCCCCAATGCTAGCGGCTCCAGGATGGAGGCCGGCGCAGGCGGGATGCCCTGCGTGGCGCGCAGCTTCTCCAGGGCAGCCAGCCCATAGTGCGCGAACCACAGCGACGAGAAGGCAAACACCAGCGTGTAGATCCAGATCGCCACCGGCGCCAGGATGACGAACGCAGCCGCAAACAGCGTGCCCGACGCCCAGACCACACTGGGCGCGGCGCCCAGATAACCCGTCAGGATGCCAATGCCCAGCAACCAGCCGCGGTGCTCGCGGATGAGGGCAACCCGCTCGGCTTTGCTTGCATGGTCCGCCAGCACATCGAAGCTCATCACCCGGTAGGTCAGCCAGCCCCAGATCAGCGGCGGCAACACCAGGATCAGCGGCGGCACCAGCCACAGCGGAAGGGACACGATGAGGGCCAAGAGGGCCAGCAGCGTGGAGCCCGCCGACCACAGCAGACTGAACAGCAAGGAGCCGCCGCGCTTGCGCTCCAGATGCGGAAAGCGCCGCTCGGCCACCAGCGCCACCAGCGCCGGCGTCATGAGCGCCGCCACGATCAGCAGCGCCACTAGCACGATGACCGGCGTCACGGCGAAGATCACGATCAGCGGGGCCAGCACGGTCTTGAGCTTGCCGGCTCCCAGGCCTTCCAGCCAGCCCCACAGCCGGGTTATCCAGGCGGAGGACTCCAGCGTCACGCGCACCCACTCGAGCGCGGGATCCCAGTAGAAGTAGCCCAGGCCCAGGGCCAGGGCCACCATGATCACCAGCGGCAGGAACGACAGGGCGATGACGCGCGGGTGCATGCAATACGCGGCGGCGCGCCAGAAGGAATCAAGCAGCAGGGTCATGGCGCAAGCATAGCGCGGGGCCCCGTCGGGTCAAGCAGCGGGGCCATTGCCCGATCAGCCGCGTCCGAACAGCCGCTTCAAACCCAGGAACTGCTGCGCCCAGAAGCCCGCGCCATAGTCGCGGCCCTGCTCCACCTGGTCGCGCACGCCGGTGGCGTCGAAGCGGTGCTCGAAGTTGGCCGTGCCAAACAGCATGTCCCACCAGGGCAGCAGCACGCCGAAGTTGTACCCGCCGAGCGTGCCTTTGCCTGCAGACTCGTGCCCGATGCCCACGCTGTGGTGCAGACGGTGAAAGCGCGGACTCACCCAAAGCCGTTCGCCGATGCGGCCGAACCAGATCTTCAGGTTGGCGTGCTGGAAGTTCTCACTGAGCTGGCTGATGGCCACCAGCGCCACGAACTGGCCCGGCGCGACACCGATGAAGATCGCCAGCAGCACGAACAACAGGTCGCGCAGCACGTCATCGAGCAAATGGTTGCGGTTGTCGCTCCACATCGTCATCTGGCGCTGAGAATGGTGCAGCGAATGCAGCGCCCACCACCAGTTGAACCGATGCTGGGCACGGTGCAACCAGTAGTTGGCAAAATCGAACACCACGAGATAGATGATGAAGCTGACGAGCGCACCATCGGTCACACCGGGCCAGAGCTGGTCGAGATGGAAGGTCGGCAGGCCGCGCCCGCGCAGCTCACCGATGCCCGCCTCCAGCCAGTTCTCGAAGGTGAAGAATATCACCAGTTTGAACAGGCCGAGCCGATGGATCAGGGTGTAGATCACATCCACGCGCACGGCGCGGGCATCGCGCACCGGCTCAACAGGCCACAGGCGCTGCAACGGCCCGATGACCGCCACCATCACTACAATCTGCAGCAGGCCCACCACCAGCCAGCCCGTGCCATCGTAGGCCAGCTCCAGCAGGTTGCCCGCGCCCAGCGCAAACGCCAGCGGCTGCACCACGGACTCGTAGAGCCACTGCTGCACCGTGGAAAAGCTGTCTGCAAACCAATCCATGCCCGATGCGCTCCTCACCTGCCGTGCGCAGCGATCCAGCCCTGGTAGGCCGGGTGCTCGCGCAGCGTCGCGAAGCAGAAGCCGCGCTCCTTCAGGCCCACGATCAGCGGCTCCAGCACCGCCGGCGCCCAGGGATCCTTGCGCGACCAGATGCCAAGATGCGCCAGCAGGATGTCGCCGGCGCGAATGTCGGCCAGCGCCTTTTTCAGCAGCGCCTCGTTCGGCGCGGTCTCGCTGGGCAATTCGTCGCCCAGGAAGCCGGCGGGCGACCAGCCCACATGCTCGAATCCGCATGCCTTGGCCACGGCCAGCAATTTGGGCGAGGTCTTGCCACCCGGCGCGCGGAAGAGCGGCAGCGGCTTTTTGCCGGTGTGGTCCTGAAGTCGCTCGGCGGCGTAGGCCACGTTGGCGCAGTACTGCTTCGCATCCCAGGTGAACTCGCGCCCGGCGAAGGCCCCGGCCGACGGACGGATCCGAAACCGGGGCTCCACCCCTTTCAGGTCGCCGCGCCAGTAGGCGTGATCCCAGGTGTGGGAGGCAAACTCGTGCCCCTCGGCCGCGCGGGCCTTCCACCAGGGTGCCCAATGCGCGCCCAGGCTGCCGTCACCGGTGCGGGTGCGCTCGTTGGCGGCGAAAAACGTCACCCGAACCTTCTGGCGGTTCAGCACCTCGGCCACCAGGGGCGCGATGTCCATGTGGCCGGTGTCAAAGGTCAGGTACAGCGGCTTCGCGCAGCTGGGCTTCGGGCTATTCTGGCCGAATCCCAGCGTCGGATGGGCCATGCCAGCTATGAAAAACGAAGCACCCAGCAACCCACGCACAGACCGCACGAGTCCTGCCGAGCCCCGTCGCCTAATGACGCGGGGCATGGTCCAGCGTCCAGACCCCGTGCGGGGACTTGCCCACGTTGATCTGGCGCACCACGGTGCGGGTGGCGGTGTCGATCACCGTGAGCTTGCGTGCCCAGCGCGAGGCCAGCAGGATCATCTTGCCGTCGGCCGAGATGTCCATGTCGTCGGGACCAGCCGGCCCCGGGAAATGGTCGACAACTTCCATCTTCTGGTAGTCGATCTTGCTGATGGTGTTGGCCACGCGGTTGCTCACCAGCACGTGGCGCCCGTCGCCAAAGGCCCGAAAAGAATGCGCGCCCTTGCCGGTCTTGATTGTCTTGACCAGGCGGCCTTCCTTGCCGCTCACGTCATACACCTCGACGCCGTCGCCGCCCGTCAGGCCGACCAGCACGGTCTTGTCGTCCGGGGTGCCGAAGACGTCGGCCGGCATCGGACCGGTCTTGACGCGCCACTTCAGCGCCTGGGTGGTCAGGTCGATCGCCACCAGTTCATCGCTGTCCTGCATGGTGGACCAGACCGTCGTGCTCTTGCTGTCGATCCAGAGGTGGCTCGGGGTCTTGCCGGTGGAAATGCGCTTGGCCAGGGTCATGTCGCGCCCGTCCCAGCGGTAGATGTCCACATGGTTGAGGCGGTTGGCTGCGGTGACAAACCATTTCATGTCGGGCGAGAACCGCAGGTGGTAGGGATCCAGGATGCCGCGCACCTCGCGCTGCACCTCGGCCGTCCGTGGATCGATGAACGTCAGCGAATCGCTGAGCGCATTGGCCACGATCACCGACTTTTCATCCGGTGTCATGTAGAGGTGGTGCGGCTCCTTGCCGGTGGGAATGCGCTTGACCTCTTTCCAGGTCGCGGGATCGATCACGCTGACGTTGCCGTCAAGCGAATTCAGCACAAATACCGGGTTGGGCGCGGCGGCCCAGGCCAGCACGGGACACACCAGGCAGAACAGGGCCGCAAAGAGCGGAAAACGGGAAAAAGACTTCACAAACGACTACTTTCTGAACAGGTGCCAAGTGTAGCCGGCCACCCTGCAGGCAGCGGTGGGTTCCCGTACCATGTGCGGCCATGGAATTGATCAACATCAACGGCACAAATCTCGAAGTCCGCCGCATCGAGGCCGCAGGGGCGGCCGCAGACCGCGCCCCGCTGGTCTTCCTGCACGAAGGCCTGGGATCGGTGGCCATGTGGCGCGACTGGCCCGATCAGCTCTGCGCAGCGACGGGCCGCGCAGGCGTGGTGATCTCGCGCCGCGGCTATGGGCGCTCCGACGCGATTCCTGATGTGCTTGGCGCGCCCGCCCTGCGCGACGGGCGACCGTCCGGGCGCCTGCAGCCCGACTACATGCACCGCGAGGCCTGGGAGGTGCTCCCCCCTTTGCTCGCCCACCTGAACATCGGCCAGCCGGTGCTCGTCGGCCATTCGGATGGCGGCACCATCGCCCTGCTGCACGCCAGCCGCCACCCGGTGGCCGCCTGCGTCGTGATGGCCCCGCATGTGATCGTGGAAGACCTCTCGATCGCCGCCATCACGCAGGCGCGCGACGCCTTCCAGAGAGGTAGCCTGCGCGAGCGGCTTGCGCGCTTTCATGCCGACGTGGACGGCGCCTTCTGGCAATGGAACGACATCTGGCTCAGCGAGGATTTCCGCGCCTTTGACATCCGCGCGCAGTGCCGTCATATCACCGCGCCGCTGCTGGCGATTCAGGGGGTGGACGACCCCTACGGCACGATGGCGCAGATCGACCAGATCGCGGCCCATGCGCCCCATACACGCCTGCTCAAGTTGCCGGATTGCGGGCATTCGCCGCACAAGGATCAGCCGCTGGCCGTCAACACCGCGATCGGAGAGTTTCTGGCCCATCTTCCGTAGCATGGCCCTGCCAACACAAAAGAAGTCCATACGCAGTCCATTCGAAGCTGATGGCCCCGATATAGATCAGGTCGGGTTTCTCAGGGCGCGGCAAGATGCTGCAATAGACTTTGAGTCGATGCAGAAGTCGCTCAAGCTCAATGCGGCGCTTGTGCATCTCACCCGCCTAACTCTGTTGCTCGATGCGGGTCTTCACCAGCGATACAGCCGGTACAAATCCCAGCTCGAATGCCGAAAGCAGATTGGCGGGACACGCCACCTGAAGCGATTCTCTGCCACATGGAGGATGGCATTCAAGACATTCAGATTCGAAAGACTGACACTGTCCAACTGCACCGGCAGACAGCGCTCGCTAGGGATGAATCGGATTTGAGTGACCTCCATGTTTGAAATCGCTCTCCAGATGCCGGATAAACGCCATCTATCCATGTGCATCAACATGACCTTATCCGCATCGCTGTCAGCGTTCTATCATCAAGGGCAATTATTTGTATCGACTTCCGAGGAAAAACGCCAATGTCCATCACCGTCCCCGTCCATCTGGGCTACGAGTTTGAAGTCAAGGCCAAGGCCGCCGAGGTGTTTGCGGTGCTTGCCGACGTTCCGAAGTCCGCCAGCCACTTCCCCAAGGTACACAGCCTCACCGACCTGGGCGATGGCGCCTACCAGTGGGACATGGAAAAGGTGGGCACCGAGCACATCAACATCCACACCGTCTACGCCAGCAAGTACGTCAGCAACAAGGCCAAAGGCCGGGTGGAGTGGACGCCGGTGGAAGGCATCGGCAACGCGCTGGTGAGCGGCTCCTGGAAGATCAAGGACAACAAGAAGTCCACCCATGTCGAGCTGGACATCCACGCCGAGGTTCACGTGCCGCTGCCGCACCTGATGCACGCCCTGGTGGAGCCGATGATCCACCACGAATTCACCCACCTGGTCGAGACCTACATCGACAACCTGATCCAGACCTTCGGCGGCGAGGTTTGAACCCCAAACGGGGCGCGGTGAAGTTGTCCCTGCCGACGCTGGACAAAGCTGTGGATAAGCCGGGGCAAGGTCTGTATCCCCCTGCCAAGCCCTTGATTTCAAAGACCTTTCGACGCCCTGCCCGGTTTTTGGGCAGCTCACCGAGGCCTTCGCCCGCATGACCGCCTCTTGGTACGACCGCCACATCCTGCCCTGGGCGCTGGACATCGCCTGCGGCCTGCGCGCCGTGGAGCGCCAGCGCCGCAAGGTGGTGCCGCTCGCCCACGGCCGCGTACTGGAGGTAGGCATCGGCACCGGGCTGAACATGGCCTGGTACGACCCGGTGCGCGTGAGCCGCATCACCGGCCTGGACCCGGCCTTGGACCTGCACCCGCGCGCGCAGCGCCGCATCCAGGCCACCGGCCTGCCGGTGGAGCTGGTCGGCCTGTCGGCCGAGCAGATTCCGCGGCCCGACGCCAGCTTTGACACCGTGGTGATGACCTACACCCTGTGCACCATCCCCGACCCGGTGGCCGCCCTGCGCGAGATGCGCCGCGTGCTGGTGCCCGGCGGTCGCCTCCTGTTCTGCGAACACGGCCGTGCGCCCGATGCCGGCGTGGCCCGCTGGCAGGACCGCCTGCAACCCCTGTGGGGCCGCCTGGCCGGCGGCTGCCACCTGAACCGCGACATCCCCGCCCTTCTGCAGGCCGGCGGCTTCGCATGCCCCGACCTGCAGACCCGCTACTTGCCCGGGCCGCGGGTGATGACGTTCAACTACTGGGGCCAGGCTCTCGCGGCGTGACATCCGCGCGCTGCCCCTTGCGCTCGCGCGCACGGGCGTCCTTCTTCGCGGCACGTTCGGCTTCGCGCTGGTCGGCTTCTACCACCCACGTGGCGAATTCTTCGGGCGTCTCCAGCGTGATGCGGCCCAGGGTGGCGCTGCGGAATTCGTGCATCACGATCTCGGCCGCCTTCTGCAGGTTGACGCGCCCGCGCCCCTGCAACGCGCCGCGCTGGCGGCCGACTTCGGCCAGCAGGTCTTCGTCGGCCATCGCGGCCACACCCGAGAGGCGAAAGCGCGCCTCCAGCAGCGCGGGGTAGCGCCGCTTCAGCACCGCCAGCAGCTCCAGCGCCACCTCTTCGTCGTCGTAGGCGTTGCGCCCCACGGCGCCGCTGGCCGCCAGGAAGTAGCCGCTTTGCGCCACGGTGATGCGCGGCCACAGCATGCCGGGCGTGTCATAGAGGTAAAAGTCGTCGGCCAGGGTGATGCGCTGCTCGGCCTTGGTGATGCCGGCCTCGTCGCCGGTCTTGGCGGCCTTGCGGCCGGTGAGCGTGTTGATCAGCGTGGACTTGCCCACGTTGGGCACGCCGCAGATCAGCACGCGCATGGGCTTGGCCAGCCCGCCGCGGTTGGGCGCCAGGGCGTGGCAGGCGTCGATGAGGGCGCGCGCGGGCGCGGCCACGCTGGCGTCCAGCCCGATGGCGCGGGTTCCGGGCAGGCCGTTGTAGTGGGCCAGCCAGGCGGCGGTGAGCGCGGGGTCGGCCACGTCCTGCTTGTTCAGCACCTTCAGCGAGGGCCGGCCCCCGGTCAGCTCGGACAGCAGCGGGTTGGCGCTGGAGCCGGGCAGGCGCGCGTCGAGCAGCTCGATCACCGCGTCGATGTCCTTGATGCGCTCGGCGATGGCCTTGCGGGTCAGGTGCATGTGACCGGGAAACCACTGGATGGCCATCGGGGAGTTCTTTCGTTCAGGCGGGGTTGCAGTGTGGATGGGCGAGCCGGATTGTGAACCCATTGGCTGCGGCCTGCGCCGGCGGCCCGTGTCATGATCCACGCCATGCCCCGGAAACCGACCTCAACCCCACGCAGCCTGGCGAGCACAGAGTGGCTGCACAAAGGCCTCATGTTGCTATTCATCGGTCTGGCCGTGCTCGTCGGCCCCGTGTTCATGTCGCCCTCGGCTCTGCGCGACACCGTGGCCGCGTCGTCGCCTGTGGGATGGTTTGCGGTGGTGCTCGGTGGCGCTTTTGTCCTGCTGCATGCACGGCGCCGCCTGGTCGATCGCAGGCGATGAAGTTGGTATCTTTTTCATAGCACTGTACGACCAAAGCACGCTGGGAAGATGCCTGAAACGCCTGATTTTCCCGCCTTGACGGCATCCGATGGCAACGAACCGCCGCCCGAAGGTGCGCGGTTCAGCCCAGCCGCCGAGCGCAACCGTCAGCCCATCCTGGACGCCCTGCGTCAGGTGCTGCCCATGCAGGGCCATGCGCTTGAAATCGCCAGCGGCACCGGACAACACGCGGCCTGGTTCGCCGCCGGCCTGCCGGGCTGGGCCTGGCAACCCAGTGATGCACAGCCCGATGCCTTCGGTTCGGTGGCCGCCTGGTGCGCCCAGGCCGGCGTGGCCAATGTGCGCGAACCGGTGCTGCTGGATGTGCTGGCGACTCAATGGCCGAGCGCCGGGCCGGCGTTCACCACCCTGTTTGATGCGCTGTACTGCGCCAACATGCTCCACATCTCGCCCTGGGCCACCTGCGCGGCACTGATGCAGGGCGCAGCGCGCCACCTGGCGCCGCAGGGTGTGCTGATCCTGTACGGCCCCTATCTCGAACGGGACGTCCCGACCTCGCCCGGCAATCGTGCCTTTGACGACAGCCTGCGCCAGACTGATCCGGCCTGGGGCCTGCGCCAGCTCGACGACGTTCTGGCGCAGGCCGCGCAAGCGGGCTTGCACCTTCGGCTGCGCATCACGATGCCCGCGAACAACTTGCTGCTGGTATTGGGCCGCAAGCTGGCGTCGGCGGCGCGGGCGGCTTGAGACTGTCATCCCGGCAACAAATCTGCGGGTATTTGCCGGGTCTGTGCGTCAGAAAGCCGTCAGTCCATGCGTCTGCAATCAACGCCTGCATTCAAACACCCCACCGGAAGCACCTGATGAACCTCCCCCACGTCACCGCAAACCTGCGCAACATTCTGGTGGGCGTCGCCACTGCGCTGCTGGCCAGCACCTCATCACTGGCCGAACCCGGTGTCACCAACGACGCCATCACCCTGGGCCAGAGCACTGCACTCAGCGGACCCTTGGGCGACCTCGGGCAGGAGGTGCTCAAGGGATCGAAGGCCTACTTTGACGCCCTCAACGCGAGAGGCGGCATCAACGGCCGCAAGATCGTTCTGATCTCCAAGGATGACGCCTACGATCCGAAAAAGACCGTTGAAAACGTCGAGGCCTTCATTGCCGGCGGCGAGACCTTCGCGCTGTTCGGCACCTTCGGAACGCCGAACAACGAGGCCCTGATCCCTGTGGCGTTGAAGGCTGGCATGCCGGTGCTGATGCCCTACACCGGCGCGCCGTCCATCCGCAAACCTGAACTGGTGGGCGTGTTCAACCTGCGCGCCAGCTACGCCGACGAGGCGGAAAAGCTGATCCAGCACCTGACAACCATCGGCTTCAAGAAGATCGGCATTGCCTACCAGAACAACAGTTTCGGCAAGGAAGTGCTGACCGCTGCCACCGCCGCTTTGGAGCAGCGCCAGCTCAAACCGGTGGCGGCCGTATCGGTCGAGAACAATGCCAGCGACGCGGCGGCGGCCGCCACCAAGCTGCTCGCGGCCCAACCTGATGCCCTGGTGCTGGGCCTGGCCGGAAAGCCGACCATCGAGGTCATCAAGAACGTGAACCAGTCGCGCAAGGGATTGCAGATGTACGCCCTCTCGGTGCTGGCCACCGTGGGCAACCTGAAGGCGCTGGGCAACGACGGCAGCGGCGTGGCCATCAGCCAGGTGGTGCCGTTTCCGAGCAACACCGTCATGCCCCTGGTGCGCGACTATCAGCAAGCGATGAAGGCCGCGGGCGTCAACGAGTTCTCGCACCTGAGCCTGGAGGGCTATCTCAATGCCCGCGTCGTGGCTGAAGGCATCCGCCGCGCCGGGCGCAACCTGTCCCGCGAGTCGCTGATCACCTCCCTTCAGTCGATCAATCGAATGGACATGGGCGGCATGGAGATCGGTTTCGGCAAAGGCGCGTCCAGCGCCTCCAAATTTGTGGAGCTGACCGTGATCAACAGCCAGGGGCGGCTCGTCAAGTAGCGCGTAGCCCGCAGGTGCCGCGGTGGCAGAATGACACCGCATGGTCACCCTGCCCATCATCGATCCCTACCGCGCCGTTCCATCGAGCCTGCCGCGGCCGTTCGCCGGTCGGGACGGTTCTGGCGACGGCCGCAAGACCGGCACCACTTCGACGAAGAAGCGGCAAGGCCGCCCAGCGTGACGGGATCGAATGTCCACGCTTGAACTGCAGCCGATGGCCTTGCCCGCGCGCGGCCGGCCCTCGGCGCCCGCCCTGCTGGTGGCTGCGGCCGTGCACCTGGTCCTGCTGTGGGCCCTGTTGCAGTCGCCGCCGGTGGAGCGCGCAGCGCGACAGGTGATCTACCAGATCCTGCAGCCCGTCACGCGCCCGGTCATCCGACCACCACCGCCTGAAAAGCCGCCAGTGGCTCCGCCACAGGCCTTGCGTGTCGAGCCGGTGCGCCCACCTGCACCGAAGGTCGAACCGCCCGTCCAGGCCATCACCCGGCCCGTTGCACCACCGGAGGAACCGGTCAACCCACGCAGGCCCAAGCGAGCTGAAACGCTGCCGCCGCAACCCGCTCAAGCCCAGGAACCCAAGCCGCCATCCCCCGAACCGGTCGAGGCGCCGAAACCACCCGCCCTGCCCGCGGAACCACCACCCGAACCCGCCCCTGCACCCAAACCGGTGCCGGCTGAACCGGCTCCGCCACCTGTGCCCGTTCCCCCACCAGCACCAGCACCAGCACCAGCACCAGCACCAGCACCAGCACCAGCTCCAGCACCAGCTCCAGCTCCAGCACCAGCACCAGCACCAGCACCAGCACCAGCTCCAGCACCAGCACCAGCACCAGCTCCAGCTCCAGCACCAGCTCCAGCTCCAGCTCCAGCTCCAGCTCCAGCTCCAGCTCCAGCTCCAGCTCCAGCTCCAGCTCCAGCTCCAGCTCCAGCTCCCGCTCGCCCCGTCGCGATCACGCCCGCACCCATCACAGCAGCGCCGCCAGCTCCGGCCGCCGGCGGTGGTTCGGGGCCGCCCGGCGCAGCCGGTCTGAACCTGCAGCCGCCCGGTTACCCCTATCTCATGCGCCGCGCGCCGGGCCAGCGCAGCTTGGCCGACATGGCCAACGAGCAGTTGAATGCGGGCAAGTACCGCGACAAGCTGGCCGACGGCATGGCGGGCGCGGCGACACCCGACTGCCTGCGACCATCCGGCGAAAAGGAAGTCCTGACCGGACTTATGGCCGCACCCCTCATCGCCCAGCGCGCGCTTCAGGAAAAATGCAAATGAACTCCACCCCCCACACTCCTTCCCCATCCGCTACGAAAGCTGTCGAATCCCCTATGCCCGATCCTGACCGTCGTACACCAGCACGGCTCCTCGCGTTGACCCTGGCTTTCGGTCTGCTCGGCGCCGCCTGCGGCCTTTCGCACGCCCAGGCGGCGCCCGAACGCTCGTCCGCTTCTGCCCCGTCGTCAGCGCCGGTCGCTATCGCCGCCCCGGCGCTGACGCCATCGCGCGACCTGCCGTTGATCCGCCCGCCATCGACCGAATCGCCAGCCGCCCCCTATGGGCTGCAGGCCGTCTGGGAACAGGGCGACCCGGTTGCGCGTGCCACCTTGCTCATCCTGCTGATCATGTCGATGGCGAGTTGGTACGTGCTGGTGCGCAAACTGATCGAGCAGGCGCGCATGCGCCGATTGGCCCGAAGCGCCACAGCCTCCCTTACCGATGCGAAAAGCCTGCGCGAAGCCGCCAACCTGCTGCAGCCGGGCAGCCCGTTCCGTTTCATCGCCGAATCGTCAATGGCCTCCTTGCAGCAACACGACACCGTGGCGGCGCAGGTTGACCTGAACATGTGGCTCACGCAGAACATCGAGCGCTCGGTAGCCACCGTGCAGAGCCGCAGCCAGGACGGGCTCGCGGTGCTGGCCACCGTCGGGGCAACCGCCCCGTTCGTCGGCCTGTTTGGCACGGTCTGGGGCATCTACCACGCGCTGGTCAAGATCGGCGCATCAGGACAGGCCTCGATCGACCGGGTGGCGGGGCCGGTTGGAGAGGCCCTGATCATGACCGCCATCGGGCTGGCCGTTGCGGTGCCCGCGGTGCTGGCCTACAACTGGCTCGTGCGGCGTAACCGACTGGCCATGGAGGATGTGCGCGGGTTCGGGTCCGACCTGCACACCCGGTTGCTGGCAGCAGCCAGCGCCAGAGTCGGCGAAACCGGCAAGCCGCCAAAGGCCTGAGACATGGCGATCGGCTTCTTCAAAGGCGGGCGTGACGAGGACGCGCTGCTGGCCGACATCAACACCACGCCGCTGGTGGACGTGATGCTGGTGCTGCTGATCATCTTTCTGATCACCATCCCTGCCGTGCACACCTCGGTGGCGGTCAGCCTGCCGCGACAGGCCAACCAGGTGCGCGAGACGCGGCCGGAAAACGTCGTCGTCTCGGTGGATGCCACCGGCGCCACCTACTGGGGCGACCAGCGCCTGCCCGACGCGCGTGCCCTGCAGGAGCGGCTCCAGGCCGCGGCGCGCCAGCAGCCGCAACCCGAGGTGCATATCCGTGGCGACGCCCGGGCCGATTTTGAAGCGGTGGGCCGCGTGGTGTATGCCTGCCAGACGGCCGGCATCACCCGCATCGGCTTCATCACCGAGCCGCCAGCGGCCGGAGCGAGGTAGGCATGGCCATCACGTACCACGATCCGCAGCCTGGGGACGAGCCCTCGGTCATGGCGGAGATGAACATCACGCCGCTGATCGACGTGATGCTGGTGCTGCTGGTGATGTTGATCATCACGATCCCGATCCAGCTGCATGCGGTCAATGTCGAGATGCCCGTGGGCCCGCCCCCGCCCGTGATCGTGGAGCCGGTGGTGGTGGTGATCGGCATTTCTGCCGGTGACCGGCTGAGCTGGAATGGCGAACCATTGCCTGATCAGGTCACGCTGCTCAAGCGGCTGCAGGACGCGGCAAATCAGGCCGATCCGCCGGAAGTGCATGTGCAACCCGACCGCATGGCCCGCTACGACAGCGTTGCAGCGGTGCTCTCCACCTCCCAGCGGGTGGGTCTGCCGAAGGTTGGCGTGGTGGGCCTGGAGCAGTTTGCGCCTTAGGCGGGACCGGCCAAGGGTTCGCGAGGGTCCTGTGCCTCGTTCGCGGCGCAGGCCCTGGCCTGCGCTTCTTCCTTCAGGCTGGCCAGCGCATGCGCGACCACCCCATGTGCGCCCACCGGCCGTAACCACTGGTGGGCAACCAGACGCCCACAGCTGCGCCGGGTCATGGAGTGGGGACGCCCGCCACGGCTGATGAACATGAACAAGGTGCCGCGCGCGCTGGCCCAGACCAGTTGCGCGCGCATCCAGCGCTGGCGCGAGTACAGGTTGACCCAACAGCCGGTGGACAGCCCGTCCAGCACCGCCTCAACGCGCTGGTCGTGGAAGTCCGGGCCGTCATCATGGCCCTCGGCGTGACCCTCAGGGTGCCCTTCGGCCGTCCCCGCCATCGGGAGCGGCACCGGCACGCCAGGCGCCGGCTGCGCATGGTCACCCACGGCATTCGCGGCCTCCAGTTCGGCGGGGCCGGACGACAGCGTGTCTTCGAAGCCAGCGTCCTCCTGGACGGCCGGTGCCAGCCAGGGCTGGGCCGCGGCCTTGGGCACGCGCTGCTCGGGGCTGGCCGGCATCAGGTCAGGCTCCAGCGGCATGGCGCCCGACTCCTGGGCATCGCGCTCGGATTTCATCCGGCGCAAGCGCAGCACGGGGCCGTGCAGCCGCATCAGCACGTCCATGAAGGCCTCGCGCTCGCGCGCGCCCTGGCCGATCAGGTCCAGCCCGCTGTTGATCCTGCGCAGCATGCCCGGTATCATGTCCATCAGCTTGGCCGGCTGGCGCAGCGTGAAATCGCGTTTGACGCTCCAGACCAGGTCAGAGACCACGAGGCCGTAGCCGCGCGGATCGATCTGGCGGTCGCGGTCCACCAGCCGGGCATGGGCCATCGCCAGCGCCCACGGCCCGTAAAGGAAATCGAGCACCGGACCGGGAACCTTGTCCAGATCCGGCCGGGAGCTCATGTCGTAGGCGATCTGATCGGCCAGCCCTTGGCGCTCCTCGGCGAAACGCAGGCCATGCAGCAGCTCGTGCTGGCGGGCTTCTTCCTCGCTGTCGCGCTGGTTCCAGTCGTCCTCCAGCACGGCCAGCGCGCTGTTGAAAGGCTGCGCGCTGTCGATCTTCAGTGCGTTGAGGCTGGTGAAGGACTTGCGGACCGATTCGAAGAACGACTGGAACTCGGAGCTTTCGGTGTCCTCGTACTTGAAGCTGCGCTGGGCCACCCGCTCCATCAGCCGGCGCCCGGGGTGGGTCTCCTCGCTGAAGAAGCGCGGGTCGACCATGGCCAGGCGCAGCAGCGAAGGCTCCAGCGCCACGATGGATTCGCGCACCGGCACCAGCAGCCGCGGGTCCTGCGCCACCTGGTTCACCAGCTTGCGCACCACCTCCAGGCCGAGCACCTGCCCGACATGGGTGGCCTCTTTCTTCAGCTCGGCGCGCACCAGGCGGCGCGCCGTGGACTGGGCGTACGCGCCCCAGGCTTCGGGATTCAGCGGGCTTTGGCCGTCGACTCGCCGCTGCGGGTCCAGCGAGGGCGCCGGCCCCTCCGGGGCCGCCGCGGTCTGCGCCCGAAGCTGGGCCAGCTCCTGGTCGATGCGGGCATAGTAGGACTCGGCCAGCCGGGTGTCATGGTCGACCCCGTGGACCAGGAAGTCCTCGTACAGACTGGCGCTGACCTCCAGCGGACCCTGCCCACGCGGGTAGCCCTGTCCGTAGCCCTGTGCGAAGGCCGATTCGGAGCCCTCCAGCGGATCCATCGGCGCGGCTTCGTAGCGGCCATCGCCGCCCGGGTCGCC
>NZ_JAKJEW010000003.1:0-215267 GCF_022705245.1 Candidatus Skiveiella danica
ACTGCATGCCGGGCAGCACGCGCACAACCTTGCCGAGGTAGACGTTGCCCACCAGCCCGCGCTCCAGCGCGCGCTCGACATGCAGCTCCTGCACCGCACCATGCTCGACCACGGCCACGCGGGTTTCCTGCGGCGACCAATTGATCAGAATTTCCTGCTGAGTCACACGTTGCCCCTGAAAAAGTATCCGGCGCAGATGCGGCGCAACCGCACGGCCAGGTCCGCGCCCGGTTCAAGCCGGATCAGCAATTGAAACCCACCTCACGCAGCAGCGCTGCGGTCTCGAACACCGGCAGCCCCATGATGCCCGAGTAGCTGCCTGAGATCCGCTCGATGAAGGTGGCCGCCCGTCCCTGCACGCCATACGCACCCGCCTTGCCCAGAGGTTCGCCGGTATCGACGTAGGCACGAATCCGTGACGGCGTGAGCGTGCTGAAACGCACCCGGGAATCGCTCAGCGCCTGCCTTCGCTTGCGCCCTGCTTGCACCGCCACCGCCGTCAGCACCCGATGCGTCTTGCCTGAAAGGGCCTGCAACATGTGGCGTGCCTCGGAGGCATCGCCCGGTTTGCCCAGAATGATGCGGCCCAGCGCCACGGTCGTGTCTGAACACAGCACCGGTGCAGGCGCGAGGCCGCGGCGCTTCATCCGTGCCACGGCAGCGTCGAGCTTCAGCGCCGTCACGCGGGCGACGTAGGCCACCGGGCTCTCGCCCGGGTGGACGAGCTCGAGCGCCTCGGCGTCCTCATCTGCGTCGGGCAACAGCAGTTCGTGCTTCACGCCGATCTGCTCCAGCAACTGCCGCCGACGCGGGCTTTGCGACGCAAGATAGATGAAATCGCTCATGTCACTCACGATGGTAGGGATGGCTGGCATTGATTGACCATGCCCGGTACAACTGCTCGATCAGCAGCACACGGGCCATGGCATGGGGCAGCGTCAGGTCCGACAACCGGATGCGTTCGTGGGCCACCTGGCGAAAGGAGGGATCCAGGCCATCCGGGCCGCCGATCACGAGGGCTACATCGTCGGCGCCGAGCTGCCAGGCCTTGAGTTTTGCGGCCAGCGCCACCGTGGTGAGCGCGGTGCCGCGCTCGTCCAGCGCCACGACCCGCGCGCCCCGTGGAATCACCGACTCGATGCGCGCGCGCTCGGCGGCGTACAGCGTTTCGAGGGTCTTGGAGCCGCGGGGCTCGGTCTTGACCGCCTTGAGCTCAACTTTCAACTCGGGCGGGAAGCGCTTGGCGTAATCATCCCAGGCTGTCTGCGCCCAATCGGGCACGCGCTGCCCGACGGCCACGATCAGCAGCTTCATGGTGCGTGAGGATCAGGCCTTGCCGGAAGCTGGCTTCCTAGCGGGAGCCCGCTTGGCCGCAACGTTCTTGGCCGGGGCCTTCTTGGCCGACGCGCGCTTGGCGGCAGCCGGGACCACCACTTTGGTGACTGCTGTTTTTGTAGCAACCGATGGCCGTTTGGCGCTGGGCTTAGCCGCTTTATCTCCGGATTTCACGGTTTCGGGCGCTTTGCGTCGAGTGGAGGCCCCCTCGCCGGCGGTTCGCCGGGCGGCGGGCTTCGCGGGCGCCTTGGCCGGGGTCTTTCCAGCCACTTCTTCCGACGCAGGCGCACCGGTGCGGGCGGTGCGGGTCGCAGCTTTCTTCGGCGCCGGCACTTCGGCCTTGACCAGCGGCCTGGCGGCGCCGAATTTCAGACGCACCGGCTTGTCGCCCCAGATCTCCTCCAGGTTGTAGTAGGTGCGAATGGTGGGCTGCATGACGTGCGCCACCGCGGCACCGCAGTCGACGATGATCCACTCCCCGTTTTCCTCGCCCTCGATGCGCGGCTTGGGAAAGCCGGCCTCGCGGACCTTGTCGCGCACGCTGGCCGCCAGAGCCTTGGTCTGCCGGTTGGACGTTCCGGACGCCACGATGACCCGCTCGAACAAGGGCGAAAGGTGCTCGGTGTCAAACACCTTGATGTCCTGGGCCTTCACGTCCTCCAGCCCATCGACGATGGCGCGCTGCAGTTTCTGGATGTCTTTTTTGCCGGAGGTGCTTGTTTCAGTCATGGAGCGAGGTAGAGGTGGTGTTGGTCAATATAGCGTGCAACGGCTTCGGGAACCAGATGGTCAATCCCGAGGCCGGCCGCGACACGGGCGCGCACGTCGGTGGCGCTGAGGTTCATGAGGGGCAGCCGGAGCGGCTGGAAATGGCCATTTTCAACGGCCGAAACCGGAAATTCTGTGCCAGATTGGACGCTTCCCAGCGTCGATGGGTCACGGGAAGCTATGGAAATTATAGCGGTTTCCAGGATCTCGCGCCAACGGTGCCAGGACGGCAGCGCGGCGGCCTGGTCGCCCCCCACGATCAGGAACAACTGCGCACCGGGGCTTTCGGCCTGCACCTCGGTCAACGTGTCGACGGTGTAGGTGGGGCCGGGGCGCTGCATCTCGCGGGCATCCACCTCGACCCGGTCCATGCCTTCGAACGCCAGCCTGGCCATCGCCAGCCGGTGTGCGGGCTCGCTGAGCACCCGCGCCTTGTGCCAGGCCTGCCCGGTCGGAAAGATCAGCAGCCGGTCCAGCGCCAGCTGCTCCAGCGCCGCCTTCACCAGCGCCACATGGGCGTTGTGCGGCGGATCGAACGCGCTGCCGAAAATGCCGATGCGCGGCCCAGCCCCCGTCAAATCCAGTCCTTGCGCACCAGGAATTGGCGGTACAGGGCGTCCTCGGGCGTTCCGGGCGCGGGGGTGCGGTTGTACGCCCAACTCACCAGCGGCGGCATCGACAGCAGGATGGACTCGCTGCGACCGCCCGATTGCAGGCCAAAGTGCGTACCACGGTCCCAGACCAGGTTGAACTCCACGTAGCGGCCGCGCCGGTACAGCTGGAACTCGCGCTCCCGCTCGCCAGATGCGGTGCCCTGGCGCCGTGCGACGATCGGCAGGTAGGCATCCAGAAACGCGTCGCCGACCGAGCGGATCATGGCAAAACCGCTCTCGAAGCCGCCCTCGGAAAAGTCGTCGAAGAACACGCCACCGATGCCGCGCTGCTCGCCCCGGTGCTTGAGGAAGAAGTACTCGTCGCACCAGGTCTTGAAACGGGGGTATTTGTCCGCGCCGAACGGCGTCAGCGCGTCCCGGCACACGGTGTGGAAATGCACCGCGTCTTCCTCGAAGCCGTAGTAGGGCGTGAGGTCCATGCCCCCACCGAACCAGCACACCGGCGCCTGCCCGCTGGCGGTGGCCGCGATCATGCGCACGTTCATGTGCACCGTGGGCACGTAGGGGTTGCGCGGGTGGAACACCAGCGACACGCCCATGGCCTCGAAGGGTGCGCCCGCGAGCTCCGGGCGGTGCTGCGTGGCCGAAGGCGGCAATCGGGGGCCGCTCACATGCGAGAACCCGCAACCGGCGCGCTCGAACACCGGCCCGCCCTCCAGGATGCGGGTGATGCCGTTGCCTTGCAGCGCCTCGCCCGGGGCCTTGGTCCAGGCATCCTGCACAAATGGCGTGCCGTCGATGGCCTCGATGGCGGTGGTGATGCGGGTCTGCAAGTCCTGCAGGTAGGCCCGTACCGAATCAGTCTGTGTGGTCATTCGTTGCGCCCCATCGCCTTGATGGCCCGATACCCGATGTCTCGTCGGTACTGCATGCCGTCGAAATGAATGCCGCGCGCCACGTCATAGGCCCGCTGCTGCGCCTGCTTCACCGAATCCGCCAGTGCCGTCACGCAGAGCACGCGGCCGCCAGCGCTCAGGATCACGCCGTCTTTCTCCACCGTGCCGGCATGGAACACCATCGCGTCGTCGCTGTCCTTGGGCAGCCCGGTGATGGCGTCGCCCTTGCGCGGGTTCATCGGATAGCCCGCGGCGGCGATCACCACGCCCAGCGCCGGGCGACGGTCCCACTCCAGCTCCATGGTGTCCAACTGGCCGGCGGTCGCCGCCAGCATCACCTCCAGCAGGTCGGTCTTGAGCCGCATCATGATCGGCTGCGTTTCCGGGTCGCCCATGCGGCAGTTGAACTCCAGCGTCTTCGGGTGTCCGGCCGCATCGATCATCAGGCCGGCATACAGGAAGCCGGTGAAGGGGATGCCGTCTTTTTCCATGCCGCGGATCGTCGGCAGGATGATTTCGCGCATGGCGCGTGCGTGCACCTCGGCGGTCACCACCGGTGCGGGCGAATAGGCGCCCATGCCGCCCGTGTTGGGGCCTTCGTCGCCATCGAGCAGGCGCTTGTGGTCCTGGCTGGTGGCCATCGTTGCCACATTCTTGCCGTCGCACATCACGATGAAGCTGGCCTCCTCGCCCTGCAGGAACTCCTCGATCACCACGCGCGCGCCGCCCTCGTTGTGGCTCACGCCCAGGGTGTTGTCTACCAGCATGAAATCGATCGCCTCGTGGGCTTCGGCCAGCGACATCGCGACCACGACACCTTTGCCGGCCGCCAGGCCATCGGCCTTGACCACGATGGGCGCCCCCACGCGATCCACATAGGCATGGGCCGCCGCCGGGTCGGTGAAGGTCTCGTACGCCGCAGTCGGAATGCCGTGGCGCTTCATGAAGGCCTTGGAGAAAGCCTTGGAGCTTTCCAGCTGCGCCGCCGCCTTCGTGGGGCCGAAGATGCGCAGGCCGTGGGCGCGGAACTCGTCCACGATGCCGGCGGCCAGCGGCCCTTCCGGTCCGACCACGGTGACGCCGATCTTTTCGGCCTGCGCCCAGGCCCGAAGAGCCGGGATGTCGGTGATCGGCAGGTTCACCAGATTCGGATCGCGAGCGGTGCCGCCATTGCCGGGGGCCACATAGACCTGCTGGACCTTGTCGGACTGGGCCAGCTTCCAGGCCAGCGCGTGCTCGCGCCCGCCGCCGCCCACCACCAAGACTTTCATTCTGCTATCTCGGCGTTATGGAAGACCTCCTGGACGTCGTCCAGGTCCTCGATCACGTCGATCAGCTTCTGCATGCGTGCCGCATCGTCACCGGTGAGTTCGATCGTGTTTTCCGGGCGCATCGTGACCTCGGCCAGTTCGGGATTGAGGCCCGCGGCTTCCAGGGCGTTCTTGACCGCCTCGAAATCGGCTGGCGACGTCAGCACCTCGATGGCCCCCTCTTCGTCGGCAATCACATCCTCCGCCCCAGCTTCGAGCGCCACGTCCATCACCTTGTCCTCGTCCGTGCCCGGCGCAAAGACCAACTGGCCGCAATGCTTGAACTGGAACGCCACAGAGCCCTCGGTGCCCATGTTGCCGCCGTACTTGCTGAAGGCGTGGCGCACCTCAGCCACGGTGCGCACCCGGTTGTCGGTCATGGTGTCGATGATGATCGCCGCGCCGCCGATGCCGTAGCCCTCGTAGCGGATCTCCTCGTAGCTCACGCCTTCCAGGTTGCCGGTGGCCTTGTCGATGTTGCGCTTGATGGTGTCAGCCGGCATGTTGGCGGCCTTGGCCTTCTCGATCGCCAGGCGCAGCCGGGGGTTGGCCGAGGGGTCGCCGCCGCCGGTGCGGGCCGCCACCATGATTTCACGCACCACGCGGGTCCAGACACGCTGTCGTTTTTCATCCTGTCTGCCCTTGCGATGCTGAATATTTGCCCATTTGCTGTGGCCGGCCATCGGAAATCCTTGTCTATTGATTTAATCTGTCGGCTCTGATTTTACTTTTCCACCCTCAGGAACCCTCCCACCATGGCCGAACCGATGCTGATCGCCAAGAACGCCTCCGCTGAATGCCACCTGCTGCCCGCCCTGGCGAACCGCCATGGCCTGATCACCGGGGCCACCGGCACGGGCAAAACCGTCACCCTGCAGACCTTGGCCGAGAATTTTTCGAAGATCGGGGTGCCGGTGTTCATGGCCGACGTCAAGGGCGACCTGACCGGCATCAGCCAGGCCGGCGCCATCGGCGAAAAGATGGCCGCCATCCTCAAGGATCGCGCGCTGGATACGCCCGAATGCATCGCCTGCCCCGTCACTTTGTGGGATGTGTTTGGCGAGCAGGGCCATCCGGTGCGGGCAACGGTCTCCGACATGGGCCCGTTGCTGCTGGGCCGCATGCTGAACCTCAATGAGACTCAGGCCGGTGTGCTGAATCTGGTCTTCAAGATCGCCGACGACAACGGCCTGCTGCTGCTCGACCTGAAGGACCTGCGCGCCATGTTGCAGTACGTGGGCGACAACGCCTCCGACTTCACCACCCAGTATGGCAACGTGAGCGCCGCCAGCGTCGGCGCGATCCAGCGCGGGCTGTTGCAGATCGAAACCCAGGGCGGCGAGAAGTTCTTCGGCGAGCCGATGCTGAACATCAGCGATTTCATGCAGACCGACAGCAACGGCCATGGCGTGATCAACATCCTGGCCGCCGACAAGCTCATGCACTCGCCGCGCCTGTATGCCACCTTCCTGCTGTGGATGCTGTCCGAACTGTTCGAACAGTTGCCCGAGATCGGCGACCCCGAGAAGCCCAAACTGGTGTTTTTCTTCGACGAGGCCCACCTGCTTTTCACCGACGCGCCCAAGGCGCTGGTCGAGCGCATCGAACTGGTGGTGCGGCTGGTACGCTCCAAGGGCGTGGGCGTGTATTTCGTCACGCAGAACCCGCTGGACATTCCGGACAGCGTCCTGGCGCAGCTGGGCAACCGGGTACAGCACGCCCTGCGCGCCTATACGCCGCGTGACCAGAAGGCCGTCAAGGCGACAGCCGAAACCATGCGGCAAAAGCCCGGCCTGGACATCGCCACCGCCATCACCGAACTGGCCGTGGGCGAGGCCCTGGTGAGCCTGCTGGACACCAAAGGGCGCCCCGGCATCACCGAGCGCGTCTATGTGCTGCCGCCGGGCAGCCAGATCGGGCCGATCACCCCGGCCCAGCGCCAGGAACTGATCGCCGGATCGCTGGTGGCCGGTGTCTACGAGAAGGCCGTGGACCGCGATTCCGCCTATGAAAAACTCAACGCGCGGGCCGCCGCGACCACCGCGGCCCCTGACAACGCGGCACAGGGAATGCCGGGCTCAGCCGGCAAGGCCGACAGCGAAGGCGGCGGCCTGCTGGGCGGCTTGAACGACGTGCTGTTCGGCTCCACCGGCCCGCGCGGCGGACGGCACGACGGGCTGGCCCAGTCCATGGCCAAGTCGGCGGTGCGCACCATGGGCTCCACAGTCGGCCGCGAAATCATCCGCGGGGTGCTGGGCAGCCTCTTCGGCGGCAAGAAACGTTGATCAGGAGAAACCATCGATGAACCATGTTCACCACATCACCCACCCGCTGGTGCAGCACAAGCTGACGCTGATGCGCAAGAAGGACGCGAGCACGAACACCTTTCGCACGCTGCTGAACGAGCTCAGCACCCTGATGGCCTACGAGGTCACCCGCGACATGCCGCTGCACGCCGTGCAGATCGAGACGCCGCTGGAGGCGATGACCAGCCCGATGATCGACGGCAAGAAGCTGGTCTTCGTGCCCATCCTGCGCGCCGGCCTGGGCATCCTGGACGGCATGCTCAACGTCGTGCCGGGTGCGCGCGTGGGCCACATCGGCCTGTACCGCGACCCCGCCACGCTACAGGCCGTGCAGTACTACTTCAAGATGCCCTCCGACATGCACGAGCGTGACGTCATCGTGCTGGACCCGATGCTGGCCACCGGCAATTCGGCCGTGGCCGCGCTGGACCGGATCAGGGCGCTGAAGCCCCGCTCGGTCAAGTTCGTCTGCCTGCTGACCTGCCCCGAAGGCATTGCCACCGTGCACAAGGCGCACCCTGACGTGCCGATCTACACCGCCGCCATCGACCGCGAGCTCAACGACCACGGCTACATCCTGCCCGGCCTGGGCGATGCCGGCGACCGCATCTTCGGCACCACCTGATACCGCCCGCTATCCGAAAGCCCACCATGTCCCCACGGATCCTGCACCGTCTGGCTCGAACGCTGCGCGCCATGGCCGCCGCCTGCTTCCTGGCGCTGTTCCAGGCGGCCGCCTGGGCCGCCCCCTGGCTGGATGAGTTGCCGCGCATCGCCATCATCTCGGCCTTCCCCGCGGAGATGAACCTGCTGCTGGCGCGCGTGCAGGCGCCCCAGCGGCACAGCGTCAACGGGGTGACCTTCACCACGGGGCAGCTGCAAGGCAAGCCTGTGGTGCTGCTGCACAGCGGCATCAGCATGACCAATGCCGCAATGAACACCCAGCTGGTGCTGGACCGGTTCAAGGTCACGCACATCGTCTACAGCGGCATTGCCGGCGGCGTGAATCCCGCGCTGCACATCGGCGACGTGACCGTGCCGCAGCGCTGGGGCCAGTACCTGGAGGTGCTGGTGGCCCGCGAGACGGCGCCGGGCACTTTCACGCCCCCGGTCTGGATGGACGACGTGAAACTGCCGCGCTTTGGCGCCAACCACCCCCGTCCGGTGGAAGTGCGCTCGGCCGCGCAGCCGAAGGAACACAAGAAGTTCTGGTTCGAGGTCGATCCGGCCCTGCTGGCTCTGGCGCGCAGCATCCAGGGCACCGCCCTGGCCGATTGCGACCCGGAGCGCAAGTGCCTGGGCCACAAACCCACCGTGGTGGTCGGCGGCAACGGCGTGTCCGGCCCGGCCTTCGTGGACAACGCCGCGTTTCGCGACTACACCTTCAAGACCTTCGAGGCCAACGTGCTCGACATGGAAACGGCCGCCACGGCCCAGGTCGCCTACAGCAATGGCGTGCCGTATATCGCTTTCCGATCGCTGAGTGATCTGGCCGGCGGCGGCCCGGGCGAGAACGAACTGGAGACTTTCTTCAAGATCGCCGCCGACAACTCGGCGACGGTGCTGTTGGCCTTCCTGGCCGCCTGGAAATAAGCCGAAGCCACAAGGGGCCCCATGCTCGACCTGCTGATCACCCGAGCCAGCCTGCCCGACGGCCGCACCAACATGAGCATCGGCGTGCAGGACGGGCGAATTGCGGATGTGGTCGAGGGCCTGAGCGCCCCCGCACACGAGGTGGTGGATGCCGCCGGCTACCTGCTGAGCCCGCCGTTCTGCGACCCGCACTTCCACATGGACGCCTGCTTGAGCTACGGCCTGCCGCGCGTCAACGAAAGTGGCACCCTGCTCGAAGGCATCGCGCTGTGGGGCGAGCTCAAACCCTTGCTGACCGCCGACGCCCTCATCGAGCGTGCATTGACCTATTGCGACTGGGCGGTGGCCAAGGGCCTGCTGGCCATCCGCAGCCATGTGGACACCAGCGACCCCAGCCTGCTGCCAGTGGAGGCGCTGCTGGAGGTCAAGCGCCGCGTGGCGCCCTACCTCGACCTGCAACTGGTTGCGTTCCCGCAGGATGGGGTGTTGAGAGCCAAGGGCGGCGTCGACAATCTCAAGCGCGCGCTGGCCCTGGGCGTGGACGTGGTGGGCGGCATCCCGCACTTCGAGCGCACCATGAGCGAAGGCGCTGCCAGCGTCAGGCTGCTGTGCGAGCTGGCGGCTGAACAGGGCAAGCTGGTCGACATGCACTGCGACGAGAGCGACGACCCGCTCTCGCGCCATATCGAGACCCTGGCCTTCGAGACGCAGCGCCTGGGCCTGCAGGGCAGGGTCAACGGTTCGCACCTGACCTCCATGCACAGCATGGACAACTACTACGTGAGCAAGCTCATCCCGCTGATCGCCGAAGCGGGGGTGAGCGCCGTGGCCAACCCGCTCATCAACATCACCTTGCAGGGCCGGCACGACAGCTATCCCAAGCGGCGCGGCATGACGCGCGTGCCCGAGCTCCTGGCCGCCGGTGTGACCGTGGCGTTCGGCCACGACTGCGTGATGGACCCTTGGTACAGCCTGGGCAGCGGCGACATGCTGGAGGTGGCGCACATGGGCTTGCACGTGGCCCAGATGACCAGCCAGCAAGGCATGCGCGAATGCTTCAGCGCCGTCACCACCCACGCCGCCAAGGTGATGCACCTGCCAGGCTACGGCCTGGCGCCCGGCAACGACGCGAGCTTTGTGCTGCTGCAGGCCAGGGACCCTATCGAGGCCATCCGTCTGCGGGCGAACCGGCTGAAGGTGTGGCGCAAGGGCAAGCTGCTGGCCGAGACGGCCAAGGTGACGACACGGCTGCAGCTGGCCGGGCGCCCGACATCCACAGGCTGACGGCCCGACGGCGCGTCCATCTGGGCTTCAGCGATCCGGCCGCGGCTCGGGGATTTGCGCGCGGATGACCAGCCTTTCGGCCTCGCGGTGCACCGGCATCGCAAAGCCGAACAGATCGGCCTGGGCCACGAGGTCCAGATCCGCTGTCGGAAGATCAGGCCAGGTGCCGAGTGCAAAACGTTGACCGAAGTCGGACTGCCGAACCCGCTGCGCGAAGGCTTCCGGTCCGGGAGAATCGCCGCCGAGCAAGGCCTGCAGGTAGTCGGCGCAGGCCACGTCTTCGTCGCCGTCGCGATCCGCCCATTCACCCGTGACGACGAAACAGACGTGTCCACCTCCACCTGCGCGAATGGCCTCGGCGGTGGCCCTGGCGCAGACCAGGCTGGCCGCAAAAAGCCGTGGTGCCTCGCGAAAAAGATGAAGGCCCCGCACCCCGGCGGCCGTGCTGAGCACGACGTTCTTTCCCGACAGGTCCGCGCGTGCAAGGGCCGAAGGCGAATTGCCAAAGTCAAAGCCCGGCACCGGCGCACCACCCGCCACCGCCCCCACGGCAACAGCCGGCTCCAGCGCATCGCGCACCGCCCTGCCGGATTCGGGATCCTGCACCGGGTACACCGCCAAAGCCCCCCGCGCCAGCGCGACCGCCGAGGTGGTGAACGAGCGCAGCACATCGATCACCACCACGGTCTCGGCCACCTCGGGCGGACGTTCCAGGCGGTTCAGGAACAGGCGGGAAAAGCGCATGGCCGCAGCATAACGACGGCGGTCAATTCCGTCACGGCTTCCCCGCATCCGGACGCGTAGGACATTCACCTATCGGGGGGCCAAAGCACCTCTTGGGATTTCGGCACTGCATCGGCGAGGAGTGATCCATGGGCAATTTCAGCCGGACGGCCATCATGAGCATCGGTTCACCAGGGCCTGGGCCACGCCCCAAACCGCCTGGCGAGCCCAGGGCCTGCGCCCTGGAACAGCGTCCGCTGCCGCAATAGCCGACAATCCCCCGGCCCGTCCGAACCGGAACCATCGCCCATGTCCACGCTGCCCCCCTGCCCCCAATGCCACTGTGAATACACCTACGAGGACGGTGGCCTCCTGATCTGTCCCGAATGCGCCCACGAATGGGCCCCGGAGGCCGCCCCCGCGCCGCAAGAGGCCCGCGTGTGGAAAGACGCGCATGGCAACGTCCTGCAGGATGGCGATGCGGTCACCCTGGTCAAGGACCTGAAGATCAAGGGCTCCTCGGCCGTGGTGAAGGTGGGCACCAAGGTCAAGAACATCCGCCTGGTTGACGGCGACCACGACATCGACTGCAAGATCGATGGCTTTGGCGCCATGCAGCTCAAGTCGGAATTCGTCAAGAAGGCCTGAGCGGCTGGGGCGCCGCCCCCCGGCGCTAGCGGCGCACCGCCTGCACGCCGAAGCCGGACTCGGCCCAGGTCCCGGCGCTGGCTCGGGTGAGCTTGAACGAGGGCGCCACGCGCGCCTCGGCCAGCAGCGCGCCGGCCGCATCCCAGGCGCGCAGCAGGGCACTGGGGTGCTCGTCATCGGGCTCGATGTCCAGCGTCACACGCAGGCGCTGGCCGTCATCCTGCGCCAGCTCGATCTGCTGGTGCAGCGTGGCGTGCAGCTGCTGCTCGCTTCGCCGCACGAACTCCCGGGCCGTCTTGACCAGGGTGTTGAAGGCGGCGCCATCCAGCGGCTTGGGGTTCTTCTTGTCGCGTCCCATGGTCCAAGGGCCCACCAGAGCCGGCTCGGCCTGGCCGTGCGCGGTCATGGCCACGGCCCAGCCATCGTCGTCCTCGTTCTTGATCACGCGTGCGGTCCAGCCGTTGTCGCGCCACAGGCGAGGCTCGGTGGTCTTTTCTTCGGAGTCTTCAAGGTCGGTCATGCGGTTTCCGGGGGACAAGGCAGCGGGCAGTTTACGATCGATGCCTTCGCGCCGGTCCGCAGGCGCGCATCAACCACTCAAGGAGCCTCCCTCATGGGCGCGCAATGGAAAGCAAAAGGCAAGGCCGCAGCCGCGGATGCCCGGGGCAAACTCTTCGGCCGCCTGGCCAAGGACATCATGGTGGCCGCGCGCGGTGGGGCCGACCCGGCGTCCAACTCGCGGCTTCGGCTGGTGGTGGAGCAGGCGCGCAAGGTCTCCATGCCCAAGGAGACGCTGGAGCGCGCCATCAAGAAGGGTGCCGGCCTCACGGGTGAGACGGTGCACTTCGAGCATGTGATGTACGAAGGCTTTGCCCCGCACCAGGTGCCGCTGATGGTGGAATGCCTGACTGACAACGTCAAACGCACCGCGCCCGAGATGCGCGTGCTGTTCCGCAAGGGCCAGCTCGGTGCCTCGGGCTCCGTGGCGTGGGACTTTGACCATGTCGGCATGATCGAGGCCGAGCCCGCCACCCCGGATGTCGACGCCGAAACCGCCGCCATCGAGGCCGGCGCGCAGGACGTGGAGCCGGCCGACGACGGCGCCACCCTGTTTCTCACCGCGCCGACCGACCTGGACCTCGTCAGCCGCGCCCTGCCCGCCCACGGGTTCACGGTGCTGAGCGCCAAGCTCGGCTACAAGCCGAAGAACCCGGTGGACCCGGCCAACCTGAGCGCCGAGCAGCTCGAAGAGGTCGAAAGCTTCCTGGCCGCCATCGACGCGCACGACGACGTGCAGAACGTCTTCGTGGGCCTGGCCGGATAGGCTCACGGTAGACCCCACCGTGACGAGCTACTGGCTCATGAAGTCCGAGCCCGCCGAGTGCTCGGTGGACGACGCACTGGCCGCGCCGCGCGCCACCGTGCCCTGGGTGGGCGTGCGCAACTACCAGGCGCGCAACTTCATGCGCGACGCGATGCAGCTGGGCGACGGCGTGCTGTTCTACCACTCCAGCTGCGCCGAGCCCGGCATCGTGGGCCTCGCTCAGGTGGCCTCTGCGCCCTACCCCGACCCGACCCAGTTCGACCCCACGTCGCCCTATTTCGATGCCGCTTCCAAGGTCGAGGCCCCCCGCTGGCTGCTGGTGGACGTGCAGGTGCGCCGCAAGACCCGCAACCTCACCCTGCCCGAGCTGCGCGCCACGCCCGGGCTGGAGGAGCTGCTGGTGCTGCGCAAAGGCAACCGGCTGTCGATCACGCCAGTGGAGGCGCGCCACTGGCGGCTGATCCTGCAGCGCCTGGACCTGGACCAGGACGCCGCGCCGTGAAGCCCCGCCTGAGAACCTGGCTGCTGCGGCTGCTGGCCGCGCTGGTGCTGCTGCCCGCGCTGGTGATCGCGGCCGGACAGATGGGCGCCTTGGGCGGCACGCCTCCGACCGACCTGGGTGTAAAGAACGGCCGCCTGAAGCCGCCCTCTGCCACGCCCAACAGCGTCACCAGCCAGGCCGCGCTGTGGCCCGACCACCCCCAGGCCGCCCGCGCCGCCATCGAGCCCCTGCGCTACCGCGGCGACGGCCCCGCCGCCCTGCGCACGTTGGCCACCATCCTGCGTGGCATGGAGCGCACCACCGTCGTCACCGAACGGCCCGGCTACCTCTACGCCCAGGCCCGCACACGCCTGCTGCGCTTCACCGACGACGTGGAATTCAGCCTGGACGAAGCCGCCGGCGTGATCCATGTGCGCTCGGCCAGCCGCATCGGCCATGGCGACCGCGGCGTGAACCGGGCCCGGGTGGAGGCCATCCGCAGCGCCTTCATGGCAAGCCCCGCAGGGCTGCCGGCTGGCGCCGGAGCGGCCCGATAGCTCTATTGAATTGATAGCTTTAACTGACCATTCCACGCTGGGGAATGGCCGATTTGATTCAGTTTTCTGAGCGCTAACACCTGAATCAGGCCGCACGGGCCCCGCCATTTCCGTGCGGCCCTCAGGACTGCGGGTCGAACCCGAAGACGCGCAGTTCCTGGTCACAGCGACAAGCCTTGGCGATGCGCGCCGCCCAGGCGATGGCCTCTTCGCGCGAAGGCAGTTCCAGCACGGTGAAACCGCCGTTGAGCGCGGGTGCCCAAGGATAGCCGCCCATCACAACGGTGCCGTCAGCAGCGACGCGTACAGGCGGAACGGACTCGTCGATTCCACCGGCGTAGACGTAAACACCGGCGGCTTTGGCCTCATCGATCACAGCGCGTGCGTCGCGGCCCACCGCTTCCAATTCGCCATCGGGCACCACCATCGCCGCGCTCGGGAAAGAGATCAGGTACTTGGCCATGGTGCTCCTTTAGCGAAATTGGACTCTGACCGCGATTTCCCCCAAATTGGACTCTGACCCCGATTTCCCCCAATCCTGGCCTCACTGCTGCGGCCTGGGCTTGACACAACGTTGCGGCGTGGCTGCCACGCACTCGCCAGCACAGACCGCGTTGCCGTAACGGTCCACAGATGCTGCACCGCGCAGTTGGTTGGAACAGAAGATGTCACCGCGAAGGTCTTTGGCACAGTAACCAGGACCACAGACCGGGTCTCCGTAGCGATTCAGTTCGATCCCGCCACCGGCGGTGGAGCAGATGATCTCTCCCGTTCGATCCGCCTTGCAGGACGCATCGGGCGCGGGACAAACCATCGTTCCTTCCCGGTTGGGCGTGCAGGTCCTGTCGTTGGCCTGTGTCGGCACGCCGCACAAGACCAGCAGGGAAAGCGAGATCGTCTGAATGAGGGTGCGTCGAGCAAACATGGTCTCCTCTCAAAGGCTTCGAGTTGGGCGGGCGGGTCGCAGGTGGCGGCGTTGCAGGGGACGGCGGCGGCGAAATTGGATTCTGACCCCGAATTCCTCGCCAAAAACAGCCCTTTGAGGCCTTCCCCTGGCCTCCCCAGCCCCCCGCTCACCCCAAATCCGCCCCCAGATGCTCCGCCCAGTCCGCCAGGGCGCTCAGTATGGCTTCCGCGCGCTCGTCGCCGCGCTCCATGGCATCGTCGGCCAGGGTGTCCAGGCGCTCCTGCAGCTGCGCCAGGGTGCGGACGCCGCCCTCACCGGCCAGCAGGCGGGCTTCGCGGTGCTGCTGCCACTGCGCGGCCTCCTCGGAGCTCAGGGTGTCGGGGTGGTTGCGGGCGCGCCAGCGCAGCAGCAGCTCCTGCAACCGCGGGTCGTCAAAGCCGGTGCGCGCGCGGGCCAGCGCCGCAGGGTCCAGGGCGCGCAACTGGGTCAGACGGCGGCGGTCGGCGTTGCCGACGAAGCCGCCGTACAGGTCGTGCTCCGGGTCCACCGGCGCATCCGCCTCGGGGCGGCGGAAGACTTCGGGCCAGATGGCGCTCATGTCGGGCAGGTCGCGGGCGGTGGCGGCGTGGCGCAGGGCCTGCTCCAGGTCCAGCCCCCAGCGTGCTTGCAGCGCGGGCGTCAGCACCTTGAGGTTGCCGACGACCACGGGCGACTTGTTCAGGTGCACGGTTTTCACGGGCAGGCGCGCCACGCCCTCGGGCAGGTCGGCGCTGCGGGTGAACAGGCGCTGGCGCAGCGTGGCCACGTCCAGGCTGGCCAGCTCGGCAGGGTCATGGGCCAGGTCCCAGGCAATCAGCTCGTTCTTGTTGCTGGGGTGGCTGGCCAGCGGCCACATCACGGCCAGGCAGCCGCGCTCCACGCCAAACATGCCCGAGACGTGCAAGAACGGTCTGGCATGCGCTGGGGCGCAGGGCAGGCCCAGCTCCTGGGCCACTCGGTCCTTGCGGTGCAGCGCGAAGCAGAAGTCGAACAGCTTGGGCTGCTTCTCGCGGATCAGGTGAGCCAGCGCCAGTGTGGCCCGCACGTCGGACAACGCATCGTGCGCGCTCTCATGCGCCAGGCCGTTGGCGGCGGTGAGGTGCTCCAGCTTGAAGCTGGGGCCGCCGCCGTCCGGGCGCTGCGGCCAGGTGATGCCCTCGGGGCGCAGCGCCCAGGTGGCGCGAACGAGGTCCAGGATGTCCCACCGGCCGCAGCCGTTTTGCCACTCGCGGGCGTAGGGGTCGATCAGGTTGCGCCAGAACAGGAAGCGCGTGACCTCGTCATCGAAGCGGATGGTGTTGTAGCCCACGCCGATGGTGCCGGGCTCGGCCAGCAGGCGCTCGATGCGCGCGGCAAAGGCGGCCTCGCTCTCGCCTTTGGCCAGGCATTCCTGCGGCGTGATGCCGGTGATGAGGCAGGCGTCGGGGTCTGGCAGGTAGTCGGTGGCGGGCTGGCAATAGGCCATCACCGGCTCGCCGATTTCGCGCAGCTCGGCATCGGTGCGGATGGCCGCAAACTGGGCGGGTCGGTCGCGCCGCACGTCGGTGCCAAAGGTCTCGTAGTCGTGCCAGACGAAGGTGTGGGTGGCGGGGACGGGCTCTGGGTGGGCTGGATTCATGGGTCGGGGGCGGTTGCGCGGCTACTGTAGCCGCAAAACGGGGTCTGCTGGCCATTTCAGGCATCAGATGGGCCATTCCCCAGCGTGGAATAGTCACAAACAGCTATCGTTTCAGGAGTTCATCCGCAGCGCAAAACCCATAAAAAAGGCCGGCAGCGTCACGCTACCGGCCTTCTGGAGGGGATGGCGCCGTGGGCGGCGGTCAGCCCGCCGTGGCCTGCTCGGGCTCGGCAGGCTCCTGGCGGGTGCCCTTGCCTTCTTTCTTGGGCAGCGGATGAATGTCGAGCTGCACCTCGTCCTTGTCGTCGATGTCCACCGTCAGGCGTCCGCCATCGGTGAGGCGGCCGAACAGCAGCTCGTCGGCCAGGGCGCGGCGGATGGTGTCCTGGATCAGGCGCTGCATCGGGCGCGCGCCCATCAGCGGATCGAAGCCCTTCTTGGCCAGGTGCTTGCGCAGCTTGTCGGTGAAGGTGACGTCGACCTTCTTCTCGGCGAGCTGCGTCTCCAGCTGCAGCAGGAACTTGTCGACCACGCGCATGATGACCACTTCGTCCAGCGCCTTGAAGCTCACCATGGCGTCCAGACGGTTGCGGAACTCGGGCGTGAACAGGCGCTTGATGTCGCCCATCTCATCGCCGGCCACGCGCGGGTTGGTAAAGCCGATGGTGGCCTTGTTCATGGTCTCGGCGCCCGCGTTCGTCGTCATGATGATGATGATGTTGCGGAAGTCTGCCTTGCGCCCGTTGTTGTCGGTCAGCGTGCCATGGTCCATCACCTGCAGCAGCACGTTGAAGATGTCCGGATGCGCCTTTTCGATTTCATCGAGGAGCAGCACGGCGTGCGGCTTCTTGGTCACAGCCTCGGTCAGCAGGCCCCCTTGGTCGAAGCCCACGTAGCCGGGCGGCGCGCCAATCAGGCGGCTGACGGCGTGGCGCTCCATGTATTCCGACATGTCGAAGCGCATCAGCTCGATGCCCATGATGTAGGCGAGCTGCTTGGCGGCTTCGGTCTTGCCCACGCCGGTGGGGCCGGAAAACAGGAAGGAGCCGATCGGCTTGTCGGCACGGCCCAGGCCCGAGCGCGCCATCTTGACGGCGCTGGCCAGCACTTCCAGGGCCTTGTCCTGGCCGAAGACGACGCTCTTGAGGTCGCGCTCCAGCGTCTGCAGCTTGCCGCGGTCGTCGTTGGAGACGTTGGCCGGCGGGATGCGGGCGATCTTGGCCACGATCTCTTCGATCTCCGCCTTGCCGATGGTCTTCTTGCGCTTGGACGCGACCAGGATGCGCTGCGCAGCGCCCGCCTCGTCGATGACGTCGATGGCCTTGTCGGGCAAGTGCCGGTCGTTGATGTACTTGGCGCTCAGTTCGGCGGCCGCCTGCAGCGCCGCGTTGGCGTACTTGACGCTGTGGTGCTCCTCGAAGCGCGACTTCAGGCCCTTGAGGATTTCAATGGTCTCGGGCACGGTCGGCTCGACCACGTCCACTTTCTGGAAGCGGCGCGACAGGGCGGCGTCTTTTTCGAAGATGCCGCGGTACTCGGTGAAGGTGGTGGCACCGATGCACTTGAGCGCGCCCGAGCTCAGGGCCGGCTTGAGCAGGTTGGAGGCATCCAGCGTGCCGCCCGAGGCCGCGCCGGCGCCGATCAGCGTATGGATCTCGTCGATGAACAGGATGGCATTGGGCTTGTCCTTGAGGCTCTTGAGCACGCCCTTGAGGCGCTGCTCGAAGTCGCCGCGGTACTTGGTGCCCGCCAGCAGCGCGCCCATGTCGAGCGAAAACACATTGGAATCGGCCAGGATCTCCGGCACGTCCTTCTGCGTGATGCGCCAGGCCAGGCCCTCGGCGATCGCGGTCTTGCCCACGCCGGCCTCACCGACCAGCAACGGGTTGTTCTTGCGGCGGCGGCACAGGATCTGGATCACGCGCTCGACCTCGTACTCGCGCCCGATCAGCGGATCGATCTTGCCGTCCTTGGCCAGCTGGTTCAGGTTCTGGGTGAACTGCTCCAGCGGCGAGGCTTTTTCATTCTTCTCGCCACCGCCCTCCTCGCCCTCGCTGGAAGGCGCAGACTCGGCGCCCTTGGGGGCCTCGGGCGGGTCGCTTTTCTTGATGCCGTGCGCGATGAAGTTCACCACGTCCAGGCGGGTCACTCCCTGCTGGTGCAGGTAATACACGGCATGCGAGTCCTTCTCGCCGAAGATGGCCACCAGCACGTTGGCGCCGGTGACTTCCTTCTTGCCGTTGCCGGTGGACTGCACGTGCATGATGGCGCGCTGGATCACGCGCTGGAAACCCAGCGTGGGCTGGGTGTCCACGTCATCGGTGCCGGCGACCTGGGGCGTGTTGTCCTTGATGAAATTCGTCAGGGACTTGCGCAGGTCGTCGATGTTGGCCGAGCAGGCCCGCAGCACCTCGGCGGCGCTGGGGTTGTCGAGCAAGGCGAGCAGCAGGTGCTCCACGGTGATGAACTCATGGCGCTGCTGGCGAGCCTCCACGAAGGCCATGTGCAAGCTGACTTCCAATTCCTGGGCAATCATGAGATTTCCTTTTGCCTTGCTGTAAAAAAAAGTGATGACCTGGTAATTCGGGATTAAAAACGTTTATTCAACCGGTTCGCTGACACATTGCAGCGGATGACCATGCTGTTTGGCCGCCTCCAGCACCTGATCGACCTTGGTCGCGGCCACATCCCTTGAATAAACGCCGCAGACGCCTTTGCCGTCCAGGTGGATCTTGAGCATGATCTGGGTGGCCGTTTCGCGGTCCTTGCTGAAAAACTCCTGGATCACCAGCACCACGAACTCCATCGGGGTGAAATCGTCGTTGAGCATCACGACCTGGTACATCTTGGGCGGTTTGACCTTCTGGGTGCGCCGCTCCAGCACCACCGAATTGCCGCTGTCCCCCTCGCGCACGGGCGTGGTCGGCGCGGTCGGAAGGGAAGGTTTTTTCGTTGCCATGAAAACCATTCTATAGAGGCGGGGGGCCCGACTGTCGCGCGGGGAAATAGGCAGCGGTTGCCAGCGTGGCGGCTTGTGCCGACGGCTGGCCCGTGAAATGCACAAAGCCCGGGCAAACCGGGCTTTTCGGGGACGGGTGGTTCAACGGCCACCGGGGGCCTTCGGGGCGCAAGGCCCCGCGGGGCTTACATGTGGTCGATCATGACCTGCCCGAATCCCGAGCAGCTGACCTGCGTGGCGCCGTCCATCAGGCGGGCAAAGTCGTAGGTGACTTTCTTGCTGGCAATGGACTTTTCCATCGAGCTGATGATGAGGTCCGCCGCTTCCTTCCAGCCCATGTGGCGCAGCATCATTTCTGCCGACAGGATCTCGGAACCGGGGTTCACATAGTCCTTGCCGGCATACTTCGGCGCCGTGCCGTGGGTGGCCTCGAAACAGGCTACCGAATCGGACAAGTTGGCACCCGGCGCGATGCCGATGCCGCCCACCTGGGCCGCCAGCGCGTCGGAGATGTAGTCGCCGTTCAGGTTCAGCGTAGCGATCACGCTGTATTCGGCGGGCCGCAGCAGGATCTGCTGCAGGAACGCGTCGGCGATCGAGTCCTTGATCGTGATCTCCCTGCCCGTCTTGGGATTGCGGAAACGGCACCACGGGCCGCCATCGATGGGCTCGGCACCGAACTCCTTCTGCGCCAGCGCGTAGGCCCAGTCGCGGAATGCGCCTTCGGTGTATTTCATGATGTTGCCCTTGTGGACGATCGTCACGTTCGGTTTGTCGTTGTCGATGGCGTACTGGATGGCCTTGCGCACCAGGCGCTCGGTGCCCTCCCGCGAGACCGGCTTGATACCAATGCCCGAGGTGGCCGGAAAACGGATCTTGGTCACGCCCATCTCTTCCATCAGGAACTTGATGAGCTTTTTCGCCTTGTCGGACTCCGCCTCGTACTCGATGCCGGCGTAGATATCCTCCGAGTTCTCCCTGAAGATAACCATGTTGGTCTTGTGCGGTTCCTTGACCGGGGACGGCACGCCTTCGAAGTACTGCACCGGGCGCAGGCAGACGTAAAGATCGAGTTCCTGGCGCAGCGCCACGTTCAGGGAACGGATGCCGCCGCCGACCGGCGTGGTCAGCGGACCCTTGATGGACACCACGTATTCACGCAGGGCCGCCAGGGTCTCCTCGGGCAGCCAGACGTCCGGGCCGTACACCTGGGTGGACTTCTCCCCGGCATACACCTCCATCCAGTGGATCCGGCGCTTGCCGCCATAGGCCTTGGCGACCGCGGCATCGACCACCTTGAGCATCACCGGCGTGATGTCCAGCCCCGTGCCGTCGCCCTCGATATAGGGAATGACCGGCTCGTCGGGGACGTTAAGCGACATGTCGGCGTTGACAGTGATCTTCTGGCCCGCCGCGGGCACTTTGATGTGTTGGTACATGGACAATGTCTCCGGACTGGACTGGAACGCCCGCCTGCGAGCGGGCTTTATGAAACTTTGACAATTTTAGCGGCAGAGTTTTTTTTCAAATGGCTGTCAACCGCCTGCCCGATGCCTCCGTTACGGAGGAGTCCTTCCTGGAAATGGGAGGAAAAAAAACTTAATCCAAACTTCCCAAGGAATTGACATGAACAAAGTTCTCGCCGCCCTGATCGCTGGTCTGTTCGCCGCTGGCGCCTTCGCCCAAGCCGCTGCTCCTGCAGCTGCCCCGGCCGCTCCGGCTGCCAAGGCTGCTCCCGCCGCTGATGCCAAGGCTGACGCCAAGCCGGCTGCCAAGGCTGACGCTCCGAAGAAAGAAAAGAAAGCCAAGAAGGAAAAGAAAGCCAAGGCTCCGAAGGCTTCCGCCTCCGCCGCCAAGTAATCTTTCCGGATTGCTTCAAAATGCCCGCCTTGGCGGGCATTTTTCGTTTTCGGGCCTCGCCACGAATGTCCTTTTGATCCGGAGCCTCTGCCATGTCCAACGTCTCACTGTCCCGCCCGCGCACCTTCACCCGATTGTTTGGCGCCCTCGCGCTGGGTCTGGCGCTTGGCACCCCCGCGCTGGCCCAGGATACGCCGCAGCTGAATTTAACCCGGGTGAAACTCGGAGCCGGTATGCACCAGATTGATGCCCAGGTGGCACAGACGCCGGCCCAGCGCCAGACCGGCCTGATGTTCCGCCGCGAGATGCCGCAGCACGAAGGCATGTTGTTCGTGTTCGAGCAACCCGCAACCCAGTGTTTCTGGATGAAGAACACCTTGCTGCCGCTGACGGCGGCCTTCGTCGCGGACGACGGCACCATCGTCAACCTGGCCGACATGAAGCCGCAGACCGAGGATTCGCACTGTTCGACCAAGCCGGTGCGCTATGTGCTGGAAATGAACCAGGGCTGGTTTGCGAAAAAGAACCTCAAGGCCGGCGCCAAGCTGGCCGGCCCCCCTTTCGAGACGCGATAGTCCGCAGCACTCCTGTTTCGCTACAGGTTCCATAGCTGGGAATGACCGTCCGGCGCTGGGACAGTGCCATTTTTCTCCTGATTTCATGAAAAAAGCCGGCTCACGCCGGCTTTTTCCTGCTGCGGCCTTTGCCTCAGGCGAAATTGGCTTCAGCAAATCCCCAGTTGACCAGCTTGTCGAGGAAGGTTTCGACGAACTTCTGGCGCAGGTTGCGGTAGTCGATGTAGTAGGCGTGCTCCCAGACGTCGACGGTCAGCAGGGCCTTGTCGGCGGTCGTCAGCGGCGTGCCCGCCGCGCCGGTGTTGACGATGTCCACGCTGCCATCGGCTTTCTTGACCAGCCAGGTCCAGCCCGAGCCGAAGTTGCCGACGGCCGACTTCACGAAGGCTTCCTTGAACGCGGCGTAGCTGCCCCATTTGGCATTGATCGCAGCGGCCAGGGCGCCGGTGGGCTCGCCGCCGCCTGCGGGCTTCATGCAGTTCCAGAAGAAGGTGTGGTTCCAGATCTGGGCCGAGTTGTTGTAGATGCCGCCGCTGGACGTCTTGATGATCTCTTCGAGGGTCTTGCTCTCGAACTCGGTGCCCTTTTGCAGGTTGTTCAGGTTGACCACGTAGGCGTTGTGGTGCTTGCCGTGGTGAAACTCCAGGGTCTCGCGCGAATAGTGCGGCGCCAGGGCGTCGATCGCATAAGGCAGTGCAGGCAGGGTGTGTTCCATGATGTCCTCGGGGGTTGGATGGTGGCAAAAATCAGCTCAGGGCGCGATTGTAGGAACTTACAGCAGCCGCTGCTGCGTGACGGTCAGATCAACCGTGCCGTCGGAAAGGGTGGCCCGGACCGGCTGCCCGGCAAGCAAGCCCTGCGCGCTGGTGATGGCATGACCTTCGGTGTCGCTGAGCCAGGCATAGCCGCGGCGCAGCACCCGATGCGGATCCACCGTCTGCAAGCGCAGCTCAGCGCGGTCCAGCCGCTCACGCTCGCTCTGCAGATGCCGTTGCACCTTCTGCGGGAATTCCGCCGAGACCCAACGCCAGCTGGCGTTGGTCTGTTCCATTCGGGTGAGCACCGCATGACGCAATTGCTGCGCGTGGCGGCTGAGCTCCAGCCGCTGGCGCGCCACCCGAGTGGACGGCCGGCCCAGCCGGGTCACGGCGAAATCCAGACGCTGGCTTTGTTTGTCGAGCACGCGCTGGCTGGCGCTGGCCATGCGCTCACCGATGAGCGTCAGGGCACCCAGCCAGGTCTCTCGGGGTTGCGCCACCAGTTCTGCGGCCGCAGTGGGTGTGGGCGCCCGCAGGTCCGCCACGAAGTCCGCAATGGTGAAATCGGTCTCGTGCCCAACGCCGCAGACCACAGGGACCGGGCTCTGCGCCAGCGTACGCGCGAGTTGTTCGTCGTTGAAGGCCCATAGGTCTTCGATCGAGCCGCCGCCGCGCACCATCAGGATCACATCGACCGCAGGCGTTGGCGCTGCAACACCGTCCGACCCGCTCGCTCCACCGAGCCGGTACAAAGCCGTCAGCGCGCGCACCAGGTCCGCTGGCGCCCCGGCGCCTTGCACGGCGGCCGGCGACAGCACCACGGGGATGTGTGGCACCCGCCGTTGCAGGGCGGTGACCACATCGTGCAGCGCCGCCGCACCCAGCGAGGTGACCAGGCCGATCGCGCGCGGCATCACCGGCAACGGCCGCTTGCGGCCCGCCTCGAACAGGCCTTCCGCTTCGAGCCGTGCCTTCAGGCGCAGGAATTGTTCGAACAGCGCGCCCTGCCCGGCGCGCTGCAGGCTTTCGACGATCATTTGCAGGTCACCACGCGCCTCATAGACGCCCAGCCGTCCCCGCACCTCGACCAGTTCGCCATCGCGCGGTACAAAGTCGAGCAGGCTGGCGGCCCGGCGGAACATTGCGCAACGGATCTGGCCGGTGTCATCCTTGATCGAAAAATAGCAGTGCCCGCTGGCGGCACGTGAGAAGCCCGAGATTTCGCCGCGAACCGCCACCGGATTGAACCGGGCGTCCAGTGCGTCGGCAACGGCGCGGCACAGCGCGCCAACCTGCCAGATTCGCAGCGCCAAAGCAGGAGTTTCAGGCCCGGACATCAGATTCCATGCGCCCTGCAGGCCAGCGACGTGACCGAACTACTCCACAGAAGCCCGGCAAGGCATCAGCGAATCGGCGGAGCCCCGCAAACGCAGATTTTCCGTAGCAAGTCATTGATTTCAAACGATTATTCACTGCCCAATTTGTGACCAATCCGTGACAAGGACCGATTTCAGCGGCCTCACAAGCCCTCTCGGCCTCGTTCTTCACAAAGTTATCCACAGAAATTGTGGAAGAAAGCAAGGGATGCGTGGACCATTCTGTGTCGTCTGACGCCGGCCTATGGTGGGCCATAATCCGGGCTTCTGGCGAACAGCCTCACACCCGCGGAGAGAGACTCTTGCTTTCGATCATACAAGCTGCAGGCTGGCCCATCTGGCCCCTCGTCGCCTGCTCCATTTTGGCGCTGGCGCTCATCATCGAACGCTTCGTGAGCCTGAAGACCGCGCGCATCGCACCGCCCAAGCTGCTCGATGAAGCACTCGCCGTCTCACGCACCAGCGTGCCGCCCGCCGACGTGGTCAACCAGCTCGAACAGAATTCGGCCCTTGGCGAGGTGCTGGCCAGCGGATTTCGGGCGCTGAATGGCAACCCGCGCTGCAGCGAGGCCGATCTGCGCGCGATCATGGAGGCGTCGGGCCGCACCGTGGCGCACCGGCTGGAGCGCTACCTGGCCGCGCTGGCCACCATTGCCTCGGCGGCGCCCTTGCTGGGCCTGCTGGGCACCGTGATTGGCATGATCGAAATCTTCGGCGCGCAGGCGCCGTCGGCCGGCGCCACGATGGGCGGTGCCAACCCGGTGCAGCTCGCCCACGGCATCTCGGTGGCGCTATACAACACCGCGTTCGGCCTGATCGTGGCGATCCCGTCCCTGATTTTCTGGCGCTACTTCCGGGCCCGCGTGGACGGCTACCTGCTGACCATGGAGCTGGCCTCGGAGCGCTTCGTGCGCCACCTGGAAACGCTGCGCAACCGCTAGGTCCGCCATGAACTTCCGCCCACGGATGAGAGAAGAGCCGGAGATCAACCTGATCCCGTTCATCGATGTGTTGCTGGTGGTGCTGATTTTCCTGATGCTCACCACCACCTACAGCAAGTTCACCGAAATGCAGCTGCGCCTGCCGGTGGCCGACGCCCAGGCGCAGCGCGACTACCCGAAGGAGGTCATCGTGGCGGTCAGCAGCGATGGCCGCTACATGGTCAACAAGGTCGCCGTCGAGGGCCGCAGTGTGGATGCGGTGGCCGGCGCGCTGAACGATGCCGCGCGCGCCGGGCGCGACAGCGTGGTCATCATCAGCGCGGATGCCGCCACCCCGCACCAGAGCGTGATCACCGTCATGGAAGCGGCCCGGCGCTCGGGCCTGTCCCAGATCACCTTTGCGACCCAGTCCTCGGCGCAGGCGGGCGCCCGCTAGCGCACCCGGCCCCGCGTCTGGCGGCCCTTTCGATGTCCAGTCACCGGCCCCCGACGGGTTCCCGCCTGCAGCAGGCGTGGTTGCACCGCGGACCGATGGCCTGGCTGCTGTGGCCGATTTCCCTGCTGATGCGCCTGATCGTCGCCTTGCGCCGGCACGCCTTTGCCTGGGGCCTGCTGCGTTCGGAGCATCCCGGCGTGCCGGTGATCGTGGTGGGCAATGTCGTGGCCGGTGGGGCCGGCAAGACGCCCACCGTGATTGCCGTGGTGCGCCACCTACAGGAATGCGGTCTGCGTCCCGGCGTCATCTCGCGAGGCTACGGCCGCGTCCGCGATGACTGCCGTGAGGTGACCCCGGACAGCACGCCGGAACAGTCCGGTGATGAGCCCCTGCTGGTGCGCCGTTCCACGGCCGCACCGGTCTTCGTCGCACCACAGCGCATGGAGGCCGCCCAGGCGCTGCGCCAGACCTACCCCGAAACGGACGTGATCGTCTGCGACGACGGCCTGCAGCACCTGGCGCTGCGCCGCGATATCGAAATCTGCGTGTTCGACGAGCGCGGTGCGGGCAACGGCTTCCTTTTGCCTGCAGGCCCTTTGCGCGAGCCTTGGCCGCGCCCGGTGGACCTGGTACTCAACACCTTCACGCCGCAGGGCACTGCCCCGCTCGTCCCCGGCTTCACGGCCAGCCGCTCGCTGTCCACTGACGTGCAGCGAGCCGATGGCAAGCGCTTGCCGCTGCACAATCTGCGCGGTCGCCGGTTGGTGGCCGTGGCCGGCATCGCCCGGCCACACGCCTTCTTTGCGATGTTGCGGGCCAGCGGGCTGGAACTCGAGGCGACTGAGGCTCTGCCCGATCACTTTGATTTCAATAGCTGGATTCGACCTTCCGGCGCTGGGATTGAGGTGATTTGCACCGAAAAAGACGCGGTCAAGCTCTGGGCAGCCCATCCGCAGGTCTGGGCGGCGCCGCTGGTACTGACGCCCGAGCCGGCGTTCTTCCAGGCGCTCGATGCGCAACTGGAGGCAAAGCTATCATCGCGCCATGGACACCAAACTTCTTGAACTGCTGGTCTGCCCCGTCACCAAAGGCCCTCTGGACTTCGACCGCGAAAAGCAGGAACTGATTTCCCGCAGCGCCCGTCTGGCCTACCCGGTGCGTGACGGCATCCCCGTGATGCTGGAAAACGAAGCCCGCGTTCTCGGCGACGAGGAACTGGCCGCCCTTCCAGCGCGTACGCCGCTGGTGAGCTGATTCAGCCATGAGTCGGCTGGAGACGAATCGCGACGGTTCGGACACAGAGGCAGAACAGGGTTTCACCGTCCTGATCCCGGCGCGCCTGGCCTCAACGCGGCTGCCTGACAAGCCGCTGGCCGACCTCGGCGGGGCGCCGATGGTCGTGCGTGTGGCGCAGCGCGCGCGACTCAGCGCGGCACGGCGCTGTGTGGTGGCCGCAGACAGCATCGCCATCATCGAGGCCTGCCACCAGCACGGGATTGAGGCGGTACAGACCCGCCCCGACCACCCGTCCGGCAGCGACCGCCTGGCCGAGGCCTGCGAACTGCTGCGCCTGGACGACGACGCCATCGTCGTCAACGTGCAGGGCGACGAACCCCTGATTGAACCCGCGCTGATCGACGCGGTGGCCCGACTGCTGGCGGAGCGCCCAGATGCCAGCATGGGCACTGCGGCCCATCCGATCGCCAGTGTGGCCGACTTCACCAACCCGAATGTCGTGAAGGTGGTTCTGGATGCCCGCCAGCTGGCGCTGTACTTCAGCCGTGCCCCCATTCCGTGGTGGCGCGACGGCTTTGCCCAGGGCATTGCCACCCTGCCCCAACCCGCGCCCCTGCGTCACATTGGCATCTATGCCTACCGGGCCGGTTTTCTGCGGCAGTTCCCGGCATTGCCGCAGGCGCCGATCGAAACGGGAGAAGCACTCGAACAATTACGGGTCTTGTGGCATGGCCACCGCATTGCCGTGCACGTGACCGAGGTGGCCCCGGGGGCGGGCGTGGACACGCCGGCCGATCTGGAGCGGGTGCGCCGCTTTTTCGCCAGCTGAGCGCAGCCTGCGGCCATGGCACCGCCGCGTAAGCCTGAACGAATCCCGTGCGTGCTATTCTCCGCATGAAAAAGCATGGTCAATGGGTCTGTGGCCGTGCCAACGATTTCCAATCTATTCGAGGATTTCCATGAGACTGATTCTGCTGGGCGCGCCGGGCGCGGGCAAAGGCACCCAAGCCACTTTCATCTGCCAGAAATACGGCATTCCCCAGATCTCCACGGGTGACATGCTGCGTGCAGCCGTCAAGGCCGGCACGCCTTTGGGGCTGCAGGCCAAAGCGGTGATGGAATCGGGCGGACTGGTCAGCGATGATCTGATCATCAACCTGGTCAAAGAACGCATCGCCCAGCCCGACTGTGCCAACGGCTTCCTGTTCGACGGGTTCCCACGCACCATTCCCCAGGCCGACGCGATGAAGGCCGCCGGTGTCAAACTGGACTACGTGCTCGAGATCGACGTCCCGTTCGAGGCCATCATCGAACGCATGAGCGGCCGTCGCTCGCACCCGGCCAGCGGCCGGACCTACCATGTCAAGTTCAACCCGCCGAAAACTGCCGGCATGGACGACGTGACCGGCGAGCCGCTGGTGCAACGGCCCGATGACCAGGAAGAAACGGTGAAGAAGCGCCTGGACGTGTACAGTGCCCAGACCCGCCCGCTGGTCGACTACTACGGAAACTGGGCCAAGGCCGAGCCGGCCGCAGCCCCGAAATACCGCGCCATCAGCGGCACCGGCAGCGTGGAAGACATCACCGCCCGGGCGTTCGCTGCACTGGCCAGCTGAGGCCTTCGGCCTTGCGATTGAAAAAGGCCCGAGAGGGCCTTTTCTGCTTCATGCGGGGCTGGAGCGCAGCCCATACGCCCGATCGCCGATGAACAGATACTCGGCGCGCAGGATGGGTTCTCCCTTCTCCTCCTTGAAGATGAAGCCCACGACGGAAAGGGTGTCCCCTACCTTGATTTCGGCCACGTTCCATGCGTTCATGCGCGTGAGCGGCGCCAGTTCGATTTCCCATTTCCGGTCCTTGCGGTTGGGCACTACGGCCTTGGCCAACAACGCCTTGCCATCGACAGGCGCGGTCTGCGCGGGGATGGCACGTTGAGCCAGACCGGCAGGCACCTTCAGCCCGGCGGGAATTTCGAGCTCCAGTTCTGCGTGCGGGTTCTGCCATCGGGACCTGGTGACGCGGCCTTCAAGGTAAATCGGGCGGTCCTGGTCGAAACTGCCCCAGCCGTGATGCGCACGCGCCAACAGGGGCAAGCCCAGTGCGGGTGCCGTCAGCGCGGCGAGCATGAGTTCACGTCGTTTCATGATTGACTCCGATTCATCAATAGGCGATCCAGCGACCCAGCACAATGATGGCGACCCAGATCACGGTGGATACGAACATCTGCAGCCGCGCGAACCCGTCCAATTTATCAAGCGACTGACGCGCATGGAACCAGGCCGCATTGGAACCCGCAACGAATAGCAACAGCATCTTGAGGGTAAATGTGCGATTGGCCAACAGATCCCCGGGCTGGGTGGCAAACATGACAGTGCCCGATAGTGCCGCCAGCGAGAAGCCGATCGCCACAAGGGTCAGGCTCAGGCGGGCCAGCTCCGGCACCGGCAGCGCGGAGCCGCGGCCGAACACGCGCAACTCCAGCAAGACCAGGTTACCGAGCAGCAGTCCGATGCCGATGATGTGGATCACCTCCAAGGCCGGATAGGCCCACGGCCAGGGAAGCGTGATGCCGGTGAACACGGGCTCAGACCGGACTTGCGGCCTGCAGACCCAGCAGCGCCAGCATCAATGTCACGCGCGCCTTTACGGGACTCAGACCGTGTGAATCCGCGATCCGGTCGCCAGAATGGGACAAGACCCGGCCTTTTGCACAACGGGACGCCCGCACGACCTTAACGCCTGCCATCTGGGCGCGGATCAAAGCCGCTTCAAGATCCTGGTGCAGGCTGCCATTGCCCGTGCCCGCGGCCACCAGCCCCTGCACCCCATCGCGGACCAGCATGTCGACCATCGCGCCACTGGCCCCCGCGTAATTCATGACGATCTCGACGCGCGGCCAAGGCATGGAATCGACTATCGATTCAATAGCAAAGAAAGAGCTATCGACGCTGAGATAGGTCGCTTTTTCATCGAATTTCACCCACCGGACCGCATTTTCCTCCACGAAGCCCAGCGGCCCGGCGTCTCCGGAGGAAAACGCGTCCAGGCGGTAGGGGTGGTCCTTCTGGACATCGCGCGCACTGTGGACGACACCGGCGCACACGGCGACGACGCCCATTGCCAGCGGATCGAGCGCAACCGTGACCGCATCCAGGATGTTCTGGGGTCCATCCGGCGCCAGCGCGGTCGCGGGGCGCATGGCGCAGGTGAGGACCACCGGCTTGCCCGGCTGCAGCACCGACTGCAGGAACCAGGCCGTCTCCTCCAGCGTATCGGTCCCGTGGGTGATGACGATGCCTTTGACGGTGCGATCCGCCAGCCAATGGGCGCATCGCAGCGCGAGTTCGCGCCAAATGGCAAAACCCATGTCCTTGCTGTCGACTTGAGCCACCTGCTCGGTCACCAGATTGCCTTCGCCCAGCACCGATGACAAGCTTGCGACCGAGCGGATCAACTGGTCCACACCCACCTGCGCGGCGCGGTAACCGATGTTGTCGCCGGCTTGCGCCGCGGTTCCGGCAATGGTGCCGCCCGTTCCCAGAATCACGATCTTCGAATTGTCCAGCTGCACCATGACTTGCAAACTTTCAAAAACTGGTTAAAAATACAGGTACTGTCTATCCAGACAGCATCGGCCCCGGACTCCAGGAGTTGCCATGATCGACATGTCACCGTTTCCCGCCAAGCTCACCGCCCGCCAGCAGCAGATTCTGGACCTGATCCAGAGCGCCATCGCACGCACCGGTGCGCCCCCCACCCGTGCCGAGATCGCCACCGAACTCGGTTTCAAGTCCGCCAATGCCGCCGAAGAACACCTGCAGGCCCTGGCCCGCAAAGGCGTGATCGAGCTGGTCAGTGGCACCTCTCGCGGCATCCGGCTCAGGAGCGACGCCCTGCGGTCGATCAATGAATCGCGCATGAAACAGTTCTCCCTGCCCCTGCCCAGCCTGGCCCAACTGGCCCTGCCGCTCGTCGGACGGGTTGCCGCCGGTTCGCCGATTCTCGCGCAGGAGCATGTGGACCAGACCTATTACGTGGAAAGCAGCCTGTTCCAGCGTCAGCCCGATTACCTGCTCAAGGTGCGCGGCATGTCCATGCGCGACGCAGGCATCATGGACGGTGACCTGCTGGCGGTGCAGACCACCAAGGAAGCCAAGAATGGGCAGATCGTCGTCGCCCGCATCGGCGACGAGGTCACGGTCAAGCGCTTCCGGCGCAACAAGCACCTGATCGAGCTGCATGCCGAGAACCCGGATTTCGCCACCATCGTGGTGGAGCCTGGCGAGCCTTTCGAGATCGAGGGCCTCGCGGTCGGGCTGATCCGCAACACCATGTTGATGTAGGGCCCGGGCACCGGACCCTACAACCCACACGCCGAGGAAGGTGGCGGGCGTTTGGCACATCTTGCGGTGCCATAACCCTTCAACGGCGCGTTCTCCGCAAATCCTGCCTGTGTTCGACCTCCAACCCTTGAAAGGTTTCACATGGGAATCGCCCTCTTCACCATTTCTGCCCTGTTTGCCCCTTTTCAGGCTTTTTCTACCCGCCTGGCGCCGGCCCGTCGTCGGCCGGCACAGACCGTCGCGCGGCACCCCGCGCATATGGGGATCACTGCACGCCAACCTGCAAACCGGGCATTGCACGCCCTGCCAGTTGCCAGCGACCCGGTGCGCTCGCCCAGCCGAGGCGCCGAACCGGGCGGCCCGGCACTCTGCGCACCTGTCTTGCGCGTGGTGCGCAACATCGAATCAGGCATTCCCGTCGGCAGCACCGGGCGCATGGTGATCTCAGGCCGGATGGCGGATGTCTGTGCCGAGCTCGACCGGCTGGCGGCCATCGAGTCCTCCCGTCTGACCACATTACGCTAGCCCTTTCGACACGCACGCGCCCCGCAGTGCCGGCTCGAATGGCGGCGCGTGCCATCCCGCATCGGTTGTGGACCATCGAATCTGGGGTTGCGCTCCAGATTGAGCGTCTGTCCACGGGCACAATGGCGGCATGAACATTGTGATTCTCGACGACTATCAGGATGCCGTGCGCAAGCTCAAGTGCGCGTCTCGGCTGGACGCCTTTCCGGCCAAGGTCTATACCAACACCGTCAAGGGTATCGGGCAGCTGTCCGTTCGCCTGAAGGATGCGGATGTGATCGTGTTGATTCGCGAGCGCACCGCCATCACTCGCCAACTGGTCGACAAGCTGCCCCGCCTCAAACTCATCGTCCAGACCGGCCGCGTCGGCGCTCACATCGACGTTGCTGCATGCACGGAAAGGGGCATCGCCGTCGCCGAGGGAACGGGCTCACCGGTTGCGCCCGCGGAATTGACCTGGGCCCTGATCATGGCGGCCATGCGCCGCCTGCCCCAGTACATCGGCAATCTCAAACACGGCGCCTGGCAGCAGTCCGGACTGAAGTCGGCTGCGATGCCGCCGAATTTTTCGCTTGGCCAGGTTCTCCGAGGCAAGGTGCTCGGCATCTGGGGTTATGGAAAAATTGGGCAGCTCGTTGCCGGCTACGGCAAGGCTTTCGGCATGCACGTCATGATCTGGGGCAGCGAGACCTCGCGCCTGAAGGCGGCTGGCGACGGGTTTGTACCGGCCGCCACACGTGAGGCCTTTTTTGAGGAATCCGACGTGCTGTCGCTGCACCTTCGCCTGCACGAGGCCACCCAGGGGATCGTCACACTCGACGACCTCTCCCGCATGAAGCCCACCTCCTTGTTCGTCAATACGTCGCGCGCGGAACTGCTGCAGCCCGACGTGCTCATCAGCGCCCTGAACCGGGGACGACCGGGACTGGCCGCCGTTGACGTCTTCGAGACGGAACCGATCCTCCAAGGCCATGCGCTGCTGCGGCTGGAAAGCTGCATCTGCACCCCCCACATCGGCTACGTGGAGCAGGACAGCTACGAGTTGTACTTTGGCGCAGCCTTCGACAACGTCGTGAACTTCATCAAAGGCACTCCCACCAACATCGTCAATCCTGGCGCGCTGCAGGTCCGACGCTGAGATGGCGCACACCCGCCTGCCGGCTGTGCTGCGGCCGCTTATGGCCGGCAACCTGGTGATAGGAACTGGAGCGCAATGGCGATCATTTTGCCTTCTTGGGTTTTGTTGGTGCCGGGCATGCCCCTGGGCCTGTCTGATGGCGAACTGGTTGGGGGCGGTTGGCCCTCGGCATTGTCGGCCTGCTGTTCCTGCTGAGCGCCACGTCGGCTTGGCAGTCCATAACAACAGGCGACAAGCCATGCGTTTTTTTCACAGTCAACAGCGGACCATACCACCCTGTCCCGCGATCTGATGCTCTGCGTCCTCGTTGCAGTCTTACATTCGGCCGGCGCGTTCATTCTGTAGTCATGCTTTGCGGCCTCCGTCAAGTCACGTCTCGGCCTGACTCTGGTACAACTCCGGCTCCTGTTTGCATGGCTGGGCCCGTTCGAGTTTCTTGGTAACGTCTGCTTGTCGTGCAAAATCGACCATGCGTTTGGTCTAGGCTGAGCGATCCGAGCGTGGCCTACATGGTCGATTTCACCCTAACCGCACACCAGGCGATCTTGTCGGTAGGCACCGATACAAAGTAGTCCATCGTCCGCCCCGATAGGCTCTGGCTGTGCTGAACCTTTCAAGGGCAACAGTAACAAGCGAATTCGGCGGCCGGTGCAGCCGTTCCGCCAGGAAGATGTCAAGAAGGCACGGGTGGGCGCGGTGCTGCAGCTGACCAGATCGCAACGCCCGTCGCTGGTTGCAGGCACCGGATCGGTCATTTTCTTCGATAGCAAAGAATGTCTATCCTACGAGGAAAAAGAGCCGAAGTGCCGCTTCCGAAAAAGGTTGACCCGCATCGGCCGCACAAAGTGGGCGCCGTCGGCCGTCATGTGCGGCTCGAAGCGCGCGCGCACGGCGGCCAGGGTGGAGTCGTCGAGGCGGTGATCGAGGTAGGTCACGCCGATCATGCGCTGCTCAAATTCGGCGAAGTCGCGGTAGTGCACCGGCACGTCGAAGAAGGTTTCGTTCACCTGCTCCCACGCGCCCGAGGCGACCGCCCGCTGCAGCGCGGCCAGCGCCGCCGCACGCACCACCTCCTCGTCGTGGAACAGCCGCATTACCTCGTTCAGCGCGCCGGAAAACACCGGCTCAGACACGTACAGCAGCCCGTCCGGGCGCAGCACGCGATGCGCCTCGGCCAGCGCCACGTCCAGGAGATCCAGCGGTACGTGGTGCAGCGACTTCAGCATCAGCGCCAGGTCGAAGCGGCCGGCCTCGAATGGGATCGCCTGCGCGCCTGCCGCCACGAAGTTCAGCCGCGCCTGCGGGTTGGCGAGGTTCTTGGCATGCTGGCGCTCGTCCACCTCCAGCGCGGTGACTTCGCTGGCCGCGAAGCGCTCCAGCAGCTTGCGCGACAGCTGCGCCGCGCCGCAGCCGAGTTCGATGACGCGCGGGTGCTGCGCCAGGTCGACCAGGCCGTCCAGCAGTTCAAGTTCATCAGTGATCCGGGGAATGAACATGGGTTGGGGTTCTCTCTCTGTGGGAGTATCAGGGGACGAATCAGGGGCTTTCGACGGCATCCGCCGGGTGCCAGGCGGGGGCTGTAGGATGCCTTGATGCAAATGGTAGCGCCCCTGAACCTGAATGACGATTTTTCCCGGCGGGTGGTCGCCCCCGTCAGCGACGCCGCATGGGCGCCCTCGCCCCAGCCCGGCGTTGAGCGCCGCATGTTGGACCGCGTCGGCGGCGAAGTGGCGCGCGCCACCAGCGTGGTGCGCTATGCGCCGAACTCGCGCTTCGAGCGGCACGTTCACGGCGGCGGCGAAGAAATCCTGGTGCTCGAAGGCGTGTTTTCGGACGAGGCCGGTGACTACCCGGCAGGCACCTATCTGCGCAACCCGCCCGGCAGCGCGCACGCCCCGTTCTCCCGCGAAGGCTGCGTGCTGTTCGTCAAGCTCTGGCAGTTCGCCCAGGGCGACCTTCAGACCGTGCGCATCGACACCCTGAGCGAGCCCTGGCGCGCCGGCCTGGTCCCGGGGCTCTCCGTGATGCCCCTGCACGAATTCGACGGCGTCAGCACGGCCCTGGTGCGCTGGGCGCCGCAGACGCGCTTCAATACGCACACGCATCCCGGCGGCGAGGAAATCTTCGTGCTGGATGGCCTGTTCCAGGACGAGGCCGGCAACTATCCGGCCGGCACCTGGCTGCGCAGCCCGCGCTGGAGCCGCCACACGCCGTTCACTGGCGCGCAGGGCGCGCTCATCTATGTCAAGGTGGGGCACCTCGGTGCCAAGTTCCTGACCCCCTAGGCAACCACAGCCAAATACCGGTCGGCCGGTGCGCCACCTTCAGGCTGGCTCGACCGAAAAGCTTAGGCCGGCGTTGGCCTGGAGCCGCTCGATCAGGCGCTGGCCCATCGCGGCGGCCGGGGTCCAGATGCCGCCGGGTGTGTCGGCGCATTCCTGCAGCAGGCACACGGCGGCTTCGGTGATCATCTTCGAGGTGGAGCCGTAGCCGGGGTCGCGGTCGCCGGTGACGCCCACGCGCAGCTGGTGGCCGGCGGCGTCTTCGCCCAGGAACAGCACGTCGTAGAAGCCCGCCTCGCGCTCCTCGCGCGAGGGGCCTTCGCCGGGCTTTGGGCCGCCCTCAGCCCCAAGCGATTTGTCGGCCGCCACGGCCTTGGCGAACGCCTCGCCCTTCTCGCCAGCGCCGGTGATGAGCATCTCGTCGTAGACGAAGTCCGCCCCATAGGCCTGGCCCAGCAGGAAGTTGGAGCGGTGCACGTTGCGGGTATTGATGGCTGCCATCACGAAAGGCGCAACCCACAGGCCCAGCGCCTCGTCCAGCATGGGCTTGGCGCCCGAAGGCTGGCGCGGGCCTTCGAAGCCGGGCGTCAGCGAGAACGGGTTGCGCAGCAGGTCCAGCACGTGGGGGTTGGTGGCAGCGGCGGCCATCGTCGCCTTCAGGCTGGCGGCGGTGCCCCCGGAGAAGGTGCCTTTCATCTTGCGCACCCGCCCCCGCACGCGGCTGGCCGGATGGCCGAAGCGGGCCTTCATCTCGTTCTGGAGCATGAACACCCCGAGGTCGAACGGGATCGAATCGAAGCCGCACGAGAACACGATGCGCGCACCGCTGGCCTTGGCCTGTGCCTCGTGGGCGTCGATCATCTGGCGCATCCAGGCCGGCTCGCCGCAGAGGTCGACGTAGTCGACGCCGCTGGCGGCGCAGGCGGCCACCAGCTCGTTGCCATAGAGCTGGTAGGGGCCCACGGTGGTCAGCACCAGGCGGGTCTGCGCCGTCAGCGCCTGCAGGCTGGCCGCGTCGGCGCTGTCGGTGACGACCAGCGGCGTGTCTGCTGGGGCGCCCACTTCGTCGCGCACGGCAGCCAGCTTGGCGGCGCTGCGCCCGCCCATGGCCCAGCGCAGGCCGGAGCCCGCGGGGTAGCGCTGCAGCAGGTACTCCACCACCAGCCGGCCGGTGAAGCCGGTTGCGCCATGGACGACGAGGTCATACGGTTTGGTCATCAGAAAATTCCTTTGTCGGTGGATGCGCCAGCGTTCAGGACGTGCGGGCAGCGGGTCAAGCGGCGCATTGTGGGCCCGCCAACCGTCTCGCCCTTGTCGCCTCGGTAACGACCCAGCCGGCAACGCGGACAAGCGCCGTTGCACCCCAGGCACCGATCGGCCCGCGCCGCAGAACGTTTGCCCCGCCTCAAGCCGCCCGCAGGCCGTCGACGATCTTCAGCCGCGCCGCCCGCCAGGCCGGGATGAAGCCGCCGACGAAGCCCATGGCCAGTGCAAACAGCAGCGTCTGTGCTGCGATCGCCGGGGTCAGGCGGAACTGGAAGGCAATCTCGCTGAAGGTCTGGAAGTTGGTGGTCGAGATGTCCACGGCCTGCATGCCGGAGGCCGCCGCCAGGCCCACCACGCCCCCCACCAGCGACAGCAGCAACGACTCCGCCAGAAAGGCCACCAGCACCGCCCCGCGCCGAAAACCCAGCGCGCGCAGGGTGCCGATCTCGCCCACGCGCTGCGCCACCGCGGCAAACATGGTGATCATGGCTCCGACGATGGCCCCGATCGAAAAGATCACTGACAGGCTCAAGCCCAGGATGCGGATGAAGGTGGCCAGCGCCTCGCTCTGTTCGGCGTAGAACTGGGTCTCGGGCTTGACGTCGAGCTGCAGGCGCGGGTCAGCCTCGATCGCGGCCTTGAGCCCAGCCAGCGCCTCGCGCTGGTTCAGGCGCAGCACCAGCGTCGAATAGACCGGGCGGCGGAAGGCCGCCATCATCTGCTCGGCGTCGCCCCAAATCTCGCTGTCGAAGGCGGTCTTTTTCGAGTCGAACACGCCCACCACCACCCAGTCGCGCTGGGCAAAGCGCAGCGTCTCGCCCAGGGCCGCGCCACGAAAGCCGCTGGCCACGGAGCGCCCCGCGATGATCTCCGAGGTGCCGGGGCGGAACATGCGGCCCTCGATCACGCGCACCTGCGGGCGCAGCTCGAGCCCCAGCGCGGAGGTGCCGCGCACCGTGACGTTGCTGGGCTTGCCGTTGCTGCGCTTGGGCAGATTGATCAGCACCACCGGCTCCTTGCTCACCAGGCGCCGGCCCTCGCCGTTGGTGGCGATGCCGTCCAGGCTCTCCACCATCGCGGCCTTGGCCCGTTCGATGCCGCTGTTGATCTCGGCACCCGCCCCCTTGCGCAGCAGCAGCACGTTGTCGGGCTGCCCGGTGGCCACCAGCGTGGCGCGGATGCCCTCGCCCATCATCAGCACGGTGGCGAACACGAACACCACCAGCGCCATGCCGCCGGCGGTCAGCAGCGTGGTGACGCGGCGCACCCAGAGGTTGCGGGCGATATACGACAACGGTATCGCTTTCATAGACGATCAGTCGCCGCCGGGCCGCCCCAAGGCGACTGCGGCCCCCTTGGGGGGCAGCGATTACACGAAGTGACGAGCGTGGGGGCCATATTCATGCGACGTGACGCAGCCCGTTGACGATGCTGATGCGACTCATCTTCCAGGCCGGCCAGGCGGCGGCCACCAGGCCCACCACGACGCTGGCGGCCAGCTGCAGCGCCATCGTGAGGTCCGACACCAGGAACACCGGAAACAGCGTGCCCACCGACTTCGCAAAGGCCGCCGCGATCGGCAGCGTCAAAGCCATGCCCAGCCCGCCGCCCAGCAGCGCGATCACCAGGCTCTCGCCGAACAGCAGCTTCACGATGAAACCCGGCGGAAAGCCCAGCGCCTTCAGCGTGGCGTATTCCGACAGGCGCTCACGCGCGGTCATGCTCATGGTGTTGGCCATGACGGCCATGATGATGACCACGATCACCAGGCTGACCGCGCTGATCGCCACCAGGATGGTCTCGCTCATCGAGACAAAGCCGAGCTGGAAGGCCTTTTCCGTCTCGGTGAGCGTCTCGCCGAGCGAGTTCTTGAACAGGGTGTCGATGCGCTCCGACACGAGCGGCGCGTTGTCGGGCTGGTCGATGCGCACCACGTAGACCCCCACGTAGTCGACCATGCTGCGGCCCAGGCGCTTGCGCGCGGTCTCCGACAGGTACTGCCAGTGCATCAGCAGCTGCGACTCGTCGGTCTTGGCGTCCACCCCGTCCCAGATGCCGCGCAGGTTGAAGACCCAGGTGCCGGGGTAGATGGTGCCGCGCAGCGGAATCTGGTCGCCCACCTTCCAGGCGTAGGTGTCGGCCAGCTTGCGCCCGACGATCACGCCCTGGCGGTCCAGCAGGAAGGCTTTCTTCTCGTCGTCCTTCAGCACGTACTCGGGGTACAGCGCCAGGTAACTGGGGGCGTCCACCGCAAACTGGGGAAAGAAGTTGCGCTCGGTGATGTACACCCCGCCGAACCAGTTCGACCAGCTGACGCCGGTGACGCCCTCGACGCTGCGCAGCCGGTCGGCATAGCTCAGCGGCAGCGGGAAGGTCAGCGAAATGGAGTTGCGTGTGATCAGCCGCGTGCTGGACGTGCCTTCCACGCCCGCGTACCAGGCGTCGATGATGGTGCGCAGCAGGCCAAAGGCGCAGATCGCCACCACCAGACCGACCATCGTCAGCACCGTGCGCAGCCGGTGGCGAAACGCGTTCTTGAACAGCAGGCGCAGCAGGAACATGGCGCGGGGCTGGCGGTTCAGTGCGGATCGGCCGCCACTTCGGCGTCCGGCACCAGCACCCCTTTTTCAAGGTGGATCAGGCGCCCGGCGCGTGCGGCGGCCTTGGGGTCGTGCGTGACCATCACGATGGTCTTGCCGAGTTCGCGGTGCAGCTCGTCCAGCAGGTCCAGCACCTCGGCGGCGGTCACGCGGTCGAGGTCGCCGGTGGGCTCGTCGGCGACGATCAGCGTCGGGTCGGTCACCAGTGCGCGGGCAATGGCCACGCGCTGCTGCTGGCCGCCGGAGAGCTCGTTGGGGTAATGGTCCATGCGGTCGGTCAGGCGGACCATGGCCAGCGCCGCTTCCACATGGCGGCGGCGCTCGGCGCGGCCCAGCGAGGTCAGCAGCAGCGGCAGCTCGACGTTCTCGAAGGCCGTCAGCACCGGCATCAGGTTGTAGAACTGGAAGATGAAGCCCACGTGCGCGGCGCGCCAGTCGGCCAGTTCACCCTCGCGCAGCTGCGCGATGTTCACGCCGCCGATCTCGATGGTGCCGCCGGTGGGCTGGTCGATGCCGGCGATCAGGTTCAGCAAGGTGCTCTTGCCCGAGCCGCTGGGGCCCATGAGGGCGATGAATTCGGCTTCGTTGACATCGAGGTCCACACCCTCCAGAACGGGAATGAACTGCTCACCGCGCTGGTAGGACTTGCTCAGCGCGCGGATGCGGATGACCGGCGGCGCGGCCGTCATTTGGCAGCAACCGCGATCTTCATGCCACCCGCCAACTTGTCCGGCGGCGACAGCACCACCTTGTCGCCCGACTTCAGCGCGCCGGTGATCTCCAGGTTGTCGCCGATGCGCCGCCCGGGCGTGACGTCCACCGCCTCCACCGTGTCGTCCTTCACGCGCAGCACCTGCTTGCGGCCGTCGCGCTCCACCACCGCCTTGGGGTTGACCGCCAGCAGCGGCTTCTGGTCGGCGTCGGTGGCCGGCTGCGACAGGATGGTGACCTTGGCGCTCATCTCGGGCAGGATGCGCGGGTCGAGCTTCTCGAATCGGATCTTGGTCATCACCGTGGCCTTGGCGCGGTCCACGGTGGGCACGATGCCCACCACGCTGCCGCGAAAACGCGCATCGGGCAGCGCATCGAGCGTGATCTCCACCGGCTGGCCGATCTTCGCCTTCGCCAGGTTGCTCTCCGACACATCGGCTTCCACCTCCAGCGTGCCCATGTCGGCCATGGTGACCACCGCGCCCTGGGCGCCGGCCGCGCTGGAGAACGGCGTGATGATGTCGCCCACATTGGCGCTCTTCACCAGCACCACGCCATCGAAAGGCGCGCGGATCTCGGTGTAGTCCAGGTTCACCTGCTGCACCTTGAGCTGGGCGCGGGCCACGGCCACCGCCGCTTCGGCCGTGGCCATCGCCGCTTGGGTGGCGTTGACGCGGGTCATCGCGGTCTCCACCGTCTGCGGCGACACAAACCCCTTGGCCTGCAGGGCCTGCTGGCGTTTGAGGTCGGCCTCGGCCTGGGTGCGCTCCACCCCCGCCTGCGCCAGCGCCGCGCGCACATCGCTGGCATCGAGCCGCGCCAGCACATCGCCCTGCTTCACCAGGCTGCCTTCGCGCACGTTGAGCACTTCGAGCCGCCCTGTGGCCTTGCTGGCCACGGCGGCCCGGCGCTGCGCCACCACGTAGCCCGAGGCCGTGAGCTGGGCGTACTGCTGCGACGGATACGTGGTGACCACCGAGGTCACCTGCACCTCGGTCTTGCCCGGTCGCAGCACGAAGGCGCCCACCGCCACCACGGCCAGCGCGGCACCCACCCACAGACCCCAGCGCCGCCGCTTGGGCCCGCCAGGCGCGGTGCGCTGGATGCTGAGTTGCTTGAGAGAGGGGGTTGAGGTGTCGGTCATGGGGTGCGTTTGAAGAAGACAGCCAGCACAGGAAAGGCGCATTCCGGTGCCAAGGTGCGATTATGAAGTTCCCCTTCCGCGCCGGTGGCCCGTGCGGTATTGCCAAAGTCCTCCTCCACCGCAGGACAAAGGGTTCGGAATAACTTCCATTTTGATAGCTAATTGCGACCAATTGGCGCTGGGCAAATGCAGAAACGGACCATGAACCAGGCCGTAGCCGCCTTCCGAATGAAAAAAGGCACCGTCGTGGGCGCTGCTCAGCTTCGCAATTGGCCGTTTATGATCGCCATCGCGCCTGACGCCTCCGCCGCGGGGTGCGTTCCCCTTTCCATCACCGAGCCACCAAGATGAAACCAGCGTTTGCCCCCCGCCGTCTGCTCCCGTCCGCCGCCCTGCTCGCCTGTCTGGCTGCTGCGACACCCGCCGCCTTCGGGCAGGCCTTCGATGTGGTGCGCAATTTCGGCGCCGCGCCCGGTGAAGATGGCCGCTGGGTCGGCATCGCCTTCGTGGCCGGACGGGCCTACCAGGGCTCGGAGGAAGCCCGCAACCTGCTGTTGCCGCAGCTGGAATACCAATGGGCCAATGGCTGGTTTGCCGGCACCTCCAACGGCATCGGCTACAACTTCTCGAAAGACCAGGCCATCGACTATGGCCTGCGTGCCACGCTGGATTTCGGTCGCAGCGAGAGCCGCTCGCCCGCACTGGCGGGCATGGGCGACGTCAACCTGCGAGGCGAGTTGGGCGCGTTCTTCAACTACTCGTTCAGCCGCGAACTCGTGGCCACGTCATCGCTTCGCTATGGCGCCGGCAACTCCAGCAACGGGGCCTTGCTGAACCTGGGCGCGACCTACTCGACCGCCGTTGCCCCCAACTGGCGCATGGGTGCTGGTGTCTCGGGCACCTGGGCGAACCAGGCCTACATGGAGTCCTACTTCGGTGTGACCGAAGCCCAATCAACCACCAGCGGCTACGCTCCGTACACCCCCTCGGCGGGCCTGCGAGACCTGCGTGCCAGCCTCTCGGCCACCTACCTGATGAGCCCGCGCATGGTGATCACCGCGGCCGTGAGCTACGACATGCTGCAAGGCAGCGCCAAGGACAGCCCGCTGTCCCTGCAGCCCAACGTCTTCTCAGGTGTCGTCGCGCTGACCTACGGCTTCTGAGCGCCGACGCGCCGTGTGCGGCCGCTCGCTGCCCGCACCGATGCGGTCCCGGACTGCGCGCGTGTTGTGGCTTTCACGGCCTTTTTGACACTGTCCACCTTCGGTGGTGGCGCTGGCTTGCGCGGCGTCGCCGCCGGAGTGCGCCCCACCAGTTCGTCCAGCGCCGCCAGAAGGGCCGCCGTCAGCTCGCGCGCGTCGGGCACAGCGCTGCGTGCCGTCGTGAAGCCGAATCCCATTGCGCCCGCATAACTCATCACCGTGAGGTTCAGCCCCACGCCGTGCTCCGGGATGGACAGCGGCCAGTAAGTGGCCATGCGCGCACCGCTCGCGTACAGCGGCACTTGCGGCCCCGGCACGTTGGAGATCACCACATTGGCCACCGGCGGCATCGCCCCGGCCAGCCCCGAGCGGCCGTAGAGGGAGGCCAGCCCGTGCAGCACCCAAGGCACGCCGATGGACGGAAAGTCGGTCGGGATGACGCCCTTGGCCCGTTGGGCCATCGCCTTCACGGCACCGGCTGCGTCGCGGATCGCCAGCAGGCGCTTGACCGGATCAGCGATGTGGGTGTTCAGGTTGACCAGGCTCAGCGTGGCCTGCGTGGTGTATTCGGTGTTGCCCGCCGCGCGCAGCGATATCGGCATCGAGGCGATCAGCGGCCTTTTCGGAATGCCTCCATGTGCCGCCAGGTAGCGCCGCAGCGCGCCGCTGCACAGCGCCATGACCACGTCGTTGAGCTTGGCCTCGTGGGCAACCGCCAGTTGCTTGAGGGTGGCCATCGGAATGGAGACGGCAGCAAAGCCCCGTTCCCCGGTGATCGGCCCGTTCAGCGGCGTCTTCGGGCCAAACGAGAAGTTCTGGCCCAGTCGGCCCTTGGCTTGCGCCGGTGCCCGGGAGCCGAACATTCCGGTCAGCGCCTTCACCACGTCGGGCAGGTGGCGCACCAGCTTGATGTACTGGCCCACATCGTGCCGCAAAGCGGCTGCGGCCAGCTCACCCATGCCGGGATGCTCGGCGTGCAGCGGCGCACCCTTTTCGATCACTCGGGGCTGGGGCGTGACGTCGAACAGCGCCTGCGCCAGCATCACGCCGGCCTGGCCGTCCAGCACCGCATGGTGGACCTTGACGTAGTAGCCCACCAGCCCCGACTGCAGCCCGTCGATGATGTAGAGCCGCCACAGCGGCTGGCTGCGGTCCAGCAGCTCGGAGTGCAGCGCGCCGACACAGTCCTCCAGCTGCGCCTGAGTGCCGGGCGCGGGTAGCTTCAGGTGTTGCAGGTGGTAGCCGAGATCGACCCGCGCCTGCGTGATCCAGGCCGGGTTGGCAAACTGCAGCGGCATCGCCGCCAGCTTGCGGGTGAACACCGGCACCAGGCTCAGGCGCTTGCGGATCTCCCGCTTCACATCCGCGAAGAAGTTGCCCTTGTAGCCAGCCGGAAGCTCGAACAGGCTCAGGGAGCCAACGTGCATCGGCGTCTCGGGGGTCTCCAGGTGCAGAAAGGCACCGTCGACGCCACTCAGGGTTTTCATGATGGGTCTCCTCTGTTCCGGTCCGGATGCCGCGCCCGCGGCGCAGCACCATGCCCCGCCAGTGTGCGCCGCCGCACCGCCGGCGAACCCCGGTTGCGTCAAGATTTGTGCAGATTGCCCGACAACCCCCGGCCCGGGGTGCCGCCCGGCGGCGCTGCAGCCGCCGCGCACGTGGGATGATCCAGCTTTAAGCCCCAACGGAAACCGACATGGCCTCATCTCCCGACACCCTCAGCATGGCGCTCTTCTGCGACTTCGAGAACGTCGCCCTCGGCGTGCGCGACGCCAAGTACGAAAAGTTCGACATCAAGCCCGTGCTGGAGCGCCTGCTGCTCAAGGGCAGCATCGTCGTCAAGAAGGCCTACTGTGACTGGGACCGCTACAAGGCCTTCAAGGCCACCATGCACGAGGCCAACTTCGAACTGATCGAAATTCCGCATGTGCGCCAGTCCGGCAAGAACTCGGCCGACATCCGCCTGGTGGTGGACGCGCTGGACCTGTGCTACACCAAGAGCCACGTCAACACTTTCGTCATCATCAGCGGCGACTCGGACTTCTCGCCGCTGGTCTCCAAGCTGCGTGAGAACGCCAAACAGGTGATCGGCGTGGGCGTGAAGAATTCCACCAGCGACCTGCTGATCGCCAACTGCGACGAATTCATCTTCTACGACGACCTGGTGCGGGAGAAGCAGCGCGCCACCGCCCGGCGCCAGCCTGCCGACGAGCAGCCCGCGCCACGCCGCGCGCCCGAGGAAGAGCGCGCCCGCCGCGAAGACCAGGAGCGCCGCCGCCTGGCGGGCGTGGAAATTGCCGTGGAAACCTTCGAGGCGCTGGTGGCGGAGCGCGGCGACAGCGGCAAGATCTGGGCCTCGGTGCTGAAGGAAGCCATCAAGCGCCGCAACCCCGGCTTCAGCGAGGGCGCCTACGGGTTCCGCAGCTTCGGCAACCTGCTGGAGGAAGCCCAGGCCCTGCGCCTGCTGGCGTTCGGGCGCGACGAAAAGTCCGGCGCCTATGTATTCCGCCACAGCGGTCCGAACAGCCCTACGGCTGGCACAAGCCCGAGCCAGCCCCCAGCCGCGCCCCCGCGCGCCGAGGGGCCGGCGGAACGCCCGCCCTCGCGCTACTTCCAGCAGGAACCCGCCGCAGCCACGCCAGCGCCCGCCAGCACCACCGATCCTGTACCGGACGGCGGCGAACGGGATGATAGGACCGAGCGAGGAGATCGCGGCGAGCGCGGCCGCCGAGGCCGCCGGCGCGATGCGACGCCTGCGGACATTGCGGCTGCGGCCATGAATGACGACGCCAACGCGGCTGCCGACGCCACCGACTCGCCTGCCGCACCGGAGCCGGACGCGGGCGCGCAGCAGGAGCCCCCAACGAACCAAGGCGAACCGCGCCGCCGCAGCCGGGGCGGCCGCAAATCGGCTGGGCGGGCGGCAGCGCCGGACGACGCGTCCTTGAATGCAGATCCCTTCGCGCCGTCGCAAACGGTTGCAGCAGAGCCGCAAGCCGCGGCGGCGGAGAGCGGAGCAGCGACCGAACCCCTCGGCAAACCAGTTGCCCGTCTGCGCCGTCCGCGCAAGGCGGCATCCAAGCCTGAAAACAGCTGAGTCCGACAGTCCAGCCGACCACGCTGTCGGAAGAACGAATGCGCTTACCGCTGCCGGACTGGAGCCGGACGGCGGATCACCATCGCCACCAGCGTCACCAACGTCAGGGGCACGACGAAGCCCAGCATCAGGCCTGAGAAGGCTGGCAGCGCGTCGTGTTGCTGAGCGGCCAGGATCAGGTAAGCCACGTAGGCCCCGTAGTAGCCGAGAAAGACACCGCCCTCCCACCGTGCAATCTCGCGCCCGGTCATGAAAACCGGCAGGCAGGCCAGCGCGACCGCCAGCATGACCCAGACGTCGAAGGCCAGCAACGACGGCGCAATGACCAGGCCCAGGTCGCCCGATACCAGCCCTGACAGTCCGAGGCAGCCCAGGATGTTGAACGTGTTGCTGCCGACCACGTTGCCGACCGCGATGTCGCGTTCGCCCTTGATGGCTGCGGTGATGCTGGTGGCCACCTCGGGCATGCTGGTGCCGGCGGCCACGATGGTCAGACCGATAACGAGGTCGCTCACGCCCAAGGCCTTGGCGAAACTGACCGAGGCCCGGACCAGGTAGTCCGAGCCGAACACCAGCGCTGCCAGGCCGACGGCGATCAGACCGACCTGTACCACCCAGTGACTGTCCCAGGCGCCGGCCTGCGCAGGCTGGACGGACTCGGCGAACTCGTCCTTGGCGGCCTGGGTCTCGCGGCGCGACTGCACAACGAGGAAAACGGTGTAGGCCGCGAGCAGCGCAAACAGCGAGCCACCTTCGAGGAACGAAAGCTTGCCGTCCAACGTGAAGGCCAGCAGCATCAGGCTCGCACCCAACATGATCGGCACCTCCTGCCGAATCAATTGAATGTTGACCACCAGCGGGGCGATCAAGGCGCTGATGCCCAGAATGAACAGCACATTGAAGATGTTGCTGCCCACCACGTTGCCGATGGCGATGTCGGTCTTGCCGTCGAGTACGGCACCGACGCTCACCGCGACCTCAGGTGCGCTGGTGCCGAAAGCGACGATGGTCAGTCCCACGACGAGCGGGCTGATGCCGAATGACAAAGCCAGCTTGGACGCGCCGCGCACCAGCACGTTGGCGCCCAGGACCAACAGGATCAGGCCACCTAGAAACAGGAGCATGTTCATGATCGGGCACTATAGCTGCTAATATCTGCCCTGCGCAGACCGGCCCGCCCATGGGACCGTTCAGGGGTCAGCCTCTTCGCCGCGCCGGTGCGCCCCGACTAGGTCGAAAGTTCCGCGTAGCGTGCAGCCAACGCATCGCGTCAGCGGGACAAGCGCCTTCCATCTATGCGGCCAACAGCGGACGCGGCTTGACCCTGGAACCGCCACCGCGGCGGCGCCACATTGCAGCCAGCAGGTTCAACCCCACCCCCAGAAGGACCAGCAGCGCGCCGCCGAGGCCCCAGATCACCCAGGTCACCACGGTCAGGCCACCGGCCAACGCCGGCACAGCCTGAAGCAGCCACTCGGCAAAAGGCGCGAGGCTCGACAGCAGCGAAGTCATCGCCTGGACGATCTCCGGCGGAACCCAGGGGGACAACCACTGCGGCAGGCGAAGTCCTTCGACGCCCCATGCGGAGCCGGTCAACACCCCGGCATTCGAGAGCGCCCATACGGCGACCGCATGCACCGCCCAGGCCACCAGAGACCAAAATGCCAACAGGCCGAATACCCCAAACCAGATGAGTCCGTAGAGCATGATCGTTTCCTTATCGTTGAGCCGCAGCAGCCGATAGTGTGAAGCCATTTTGCTCTATAAAAAGTAGAATAAAACTGCTTCATATTTCTGTTTTTCCGATGTTAAATTCGTGTGCTGACCGGCCGGCACGGGCCCTGCCTTTGAGCGCTTGCAGGTCGCTCCTCGCATCGCAGCGCCTCAGGGGCGCCTAGCTTTCACACATGTAAGACCATTTCGTACGAAGCCCGTCTGCGCTGAGTCCGAAGTCCTCGATGTAGGCCGATTCATCAACCTCGTTGCCGTTTTCGTCATAGGCCCGGTCGACGCCACCCGTCAGGTCCTTGCCGTCCTGATCGAAGATCGGCACCCTGCCGAACACGTCGAAAGGGCCTTCCACGGTGGTTCCGACCGGGGCGTTGATCCAACCCCTAACCAGGACAAAGCCTGCTGGCGTGGAGATGGAGACGCACTTGCGGTTGACCGCTGAAATCGTGCCTTTTGCGGCATGCGCCGGGCCGAGGGGCATCAGTCCGGCCAGTGCAGCGAATGCGCAAAGAGCAGCCAGCTTCGGGTTGCTACGGGTCTTCATGAGCAGAGTGTAGCGGGGACAAATCATTCCTGAATTCATAGCAGCTAACTGGCATTCCGCAATGGGAACCTGCCAAGAAAGCGTCGAACTGCCGAAACAAGGCCCGCGCGACCGTTGGCATAGCGTCTTCGCTCCGTATCCACCCACTTTTCGGCGACGGCCAGATCCAACCGTCAAGGGTAGGTTGCGGTCTTTATGTTTGTTTGTCCATCATTTGTGCGGCGGCAGCCAACACTTGGGCCAAACCAAAGTGTGCCTGGAGTCCGCCATCTGCCGTCATTCAAAGCCAAATGCTTGCGGGTGGCCCGACCAATACGCCGGAATATCCGTCCGTCCCCCGCGAAGGTTCCCAAGCACCTGTTTCTGTCCGATCCGGGCACCGCCAGGAGCAGTCAGGCCATTTAAGGCTGAATCAGTCTTTGGCCTTGAGTAGACAAAAGTCGCGCGGCGCATTCTGGCTTCGCGTGAGCGAACGTTCCTTTAGTAAATCCAGGATGGACCTGTCGCCGAGCAGCATGGACAACAGCATCGCGGAGAAGCAGGCCTCTTCCAAGGGCAGCAACTTCGTCGACGTCTCATCGGATCCTGCATGGCAAATCGCCTCAGCGGTCGCCGCGGCGCACACCTGGCTGGCGGCATACAGTCGCCGCACGCGAGGAAACAGGTGAAGGCCACGCACGCCGGCCGCGGTGCTGATCACGACATGCATGCCAGCTAGGTCAGAACCGGCCAGCGCGGAAGGCTAGTTGCCAAAATGAAAACCAGGGACCGGGTCGCCCCTGTCCAAAGCCCCAACAGTCACCACGCGATCGAATCTCGCGCAAATGCCTTGTGCCGCCGTGGGCACCTCGACCAGATAGATCGCCAAAGCCCCTTGCGCCAGCGCCACCGCCTCGGTGGACTGGTGGTCGGGCCGGTTCAGAGACCGTCTGGAAAATTCCATGATCCATCGATCAGGAAGTGCGGGTCAATCCGGCACCCGTTCACGCCCTGCTCACGCCTTGAAAGACTTCTTCAGGAAATCAAGCACCGCCTTGGCGGCCGCCTCGCGGGCCTTGCGGTCGCCCTCCATGGTCGCACCCTTGTCAGCGCACAACTCCCGGTTGATGGCCTGCAGCTTCTCTGCTGCCAGCGCCTCGCCGTTGCGTCGGTCACGCATCTTCAGTTCGACGATGTCGAATTCCAGCGGGCACCCCTCCTTGTTTTTCGTGCTCGACGGAAGGCTGATTCGCCGGCCGTTGTCCACGTCGAACTTGTGCCGCGCGCCGGCCAGCACCACAAATTCGGTCGGTGTGCCGGCCTCTGCAATCCGTCGCGCATAGCTTTGGCAGTCGCTCATGTACGCATAGTCATCGGCGTCACCGTGAACAAACAGCATGGGTTCCGGGCTGAAGACGCCTGCCTTGGGCGTCACCGCCACCGCGCCGGTGCAGCCGCCGCTGTAAAGCGCCACATGCGCAGCAAACCGCAATCCGGCTGGCGCGGCACCGTTGATGATGCGCACCACCCCGCTGCGAACAGCCGTGATGCCGCCGCGAGAGAAGCCCATCACCGCGATGCGTTTGGGGTCGATGCGCGGATGGCTGGCCAGCAGGCCCAGGGCCGCGAAGGCATCCGCGGTGTCTGCCGCAAACGGCACGAGACTCTGGTCGTCAGCCGTCGACTTGACGCCGCGCGGGCCGAAGACATCGATCACGAACGCTGCGATGCCCTGTTCATTCAGCAGCCGGGCCCAGAAGCTGATCTGCTCCGGGTAAATGCCGCCAGATCCATGCACCAGAACCACCGCCGGCAACTTCACGTCGGCCGGAAGGTTGGCCGGCAGGACAAGTTCGCCCTGCGCGGTCGCGGCAGGCCGCGGCCGGTTGCGCTGCAGCAGATCCATGACGGTTGCCGGCGTGCTCGACGCATAGCTGTAGACCCCGTTGCCCGGGGCAGCACTGAAATCCGTCACCGGTGTGACCGTCTGGGCGAGAGCGGTCGCACCGACGAGGAGTGCGCCGACCCCCACGGTCAGGATTCGAATCAGGCAGGACTTCATGGTCAGGTTCCTTCCGCGCAGACATCGCATCCGTCAAATCGATGCGCCCCCATTGTGCGCGTCGCCGATCGAACTGACCACCCCACTCAAGCCGATGCGCAAGCCGACCTTGGCGAACGAGGGCGACCGGGCTGGACCCAGGGCAAGGACACGTTGGCGCATCGAACAGATCGGCGCGTCCAGCCACTTCGACGGGACAGACGCGGTTCACACCATGCGGTCGCGCCGCGCCAGCGCGGGAAACAGCCGCAGCCACAGCGTGGCAACCAGCACCGTCCCCACGCCACCCATCACCACCGAGCCCACCGGGCCGAACAGCGCGGCCGTGGCACCGGACTCGAACTCGCCGAGCTGGTTGGACGCGCCAATGAAGATCGAATTGACCGCGGCCACGCGCCCGCGCATGGCGTCCGGCGTCTCCAGCTGCACCAGCGTCTGGCGCGTCACCACGCTGATGTTGTCCGCTGCGCCGGTGACCGCCAGCGCCAGCAGAGACAGAAAGAAATGCTCCGATACGCCGAACACCACGGTGGCCAGGCCAAATCCCGCGACAGCGGCCAGCAGCTTGTGTCCGACATGGCGCTGCAGTGGCCAGCGCGCCAGCACCAGCGACATGGCGAGCGCGCCCACGGCGGGCGCGGCGCGCAAGAGGCCCAGGCCCTGCGGCCCGGTGTGCAGGATGTCGCGGGCATAGATCGGCAGCAGCGCCGTGGCGCCGCCGAGCAGCACCGCAAACAAGTCCAGCGAGGTGGCGCCCAGCAGCAGCTTGTGGCGCCAGACAAACTCCACGCCCGCCAGCACGGTGCGCCAGGTGGCTGAATCGGTGGCCGGCTGGTGGCGATAGTGCACGGCCAGCGCCAGCGCGCAAGACAGCACCAGCAACCCGGCACAGGTCAGGTACACGGTGGAGGCGCCCTGGGTGTAGAGCAGCCCGCCCAACGCAGGGCCGCCGATGACCGCGACCTGTACACCGCTGGAGCTGACCGCCACGGCACGCGCCAGCAGGGCCTGGGGCACCAGCAGGGGCGTGAGCGCCTGCTGCGCGGGCATCTGGAGGGCACGGGCCAAGCCCAGCACGATCGAAATGCCAAAAATCAGCCCGCGCGTGGCGAATCCCCCCTGTGTGGCCGCCACCAGCAGCAGGGCCAGCGCCGCCTGAACCGCCATGCAGGCAGCAAAGATGCGGCCGCGGTGCAATCGGTCCGCCAGGTGCCCAGCCGGCAAGGTCATCAACAGGGCGGGCAGAAACTGGAACAGGCCGACCAGCCCCAGGTCCCAGGCGCTGCCGGTGATGTCGTAGAGGTGCCAGGACACGGCCACCAGCAGCATCTGGTTCGCCGCGATCCCACCCAGCCGGGCCAGCCAGAAGCGCATGAAAGAGCGGATCTCCAGCAGCTGGTTCAGCGAGGCGTCGGGCATTGGCGCACTGTAGCAGTGCACCCGGGCCTGCACGCCCTTCCACCTGCGCAGTGCCGACCGAGTTCAACTGTTTGATTCAGATCACACAAGCCGCTGGTGGGGGCCGTGATGAACCCAGTCGCACGACGGGGCTCGCTCCAATAAATATAGCTACAAATGACCATTCGGCAACGGGATGATGCCAACGAGTTATTGAATTCAAGACTGTGGACGCCTTCAGAGAGTTCCTGAAGCGTTTCACGGGCAGGTGTGCGCCGCGCACGGGATGCGGCGTATATTTCTGTCAACACCGGTGAGGGCCTGTATCCATGTTGATTGAACTCGATGTTTTTGGCACATTAACCGCGGCTTCCCTGGTGCTGCTGGCCGGTCGCAAGCTGGTGGCCAGCTGGGGGGTGCTCAACACCTACAGCATCCCCGAGCCGGTGGTCGGCGGTCTGGTTGTCGCCCTGCTGATGTGGCTGCTGCACAGCACAGCCGGTGTCCAGGTGAATTTCGACAAGACGCTCGGCCCGCCGCTGATGCTGGCTTTTTTCGCCTGCATCGGCCTGAACGCCGACCTGCCCAGCCTGCTGCGCGGCGGCCGCCCTCTGGTGGTGTTTCTGGCGGTGGTTCTGGGCTTTCTCGTGCTCCAGAACCTGACCGGCGTGGGACTTGCCGTACTGCTGGGCCAGTCGCCGCTGGTCGGCCTGCTGGCCGGGTCGATCTCGCTGTCGGGCGGACATGGCACCGGGGCCGCCTGGGGCGCGGTGTTCGTGGAGCGTTACCACCTGGCGGGCGCCAAAGAGATCGCCATCGCCTCGGCCACGTTCGGACTGGTGCTCGGCGGCGTGATCGGCGGGCCGGTGGCGCGCCACCTGCTGGCCAAGGTGCGCAAGACGCCCGGCGCGGCTGGCTCACATCAGGAACCCACCCTTTTCGAGCATCCGGCGGAGGTGCGCCTGATCACGGCGCCCGCGTTGATAGAGACCTTGGCGCTGATCTCGGTCTGCCTGCTGGCAGGCCAGCACATCGCGCGCGCACTGGCCGGCACGTTCCTGGAGCTGCCCGCCTTCGTCTGCGTGCTGTTCGTGGGCGTGGTGCTGCGCAACGGCCTGGCCGCCGCCGGCAAGTACACCGTGTTCGAGCGTGCCGTCTCGGTGCTGGGCAACGTCTCGCTGGCGCTGTTCCTGGCGCTGGCGCTGATGTCGATGCGACTATGGGAGCTTTCCAGCCTGGCGCTGCCGATGCTGGGCCTGCTGCTGGGCCAGACGGTGCTGATGGCGGCCTATGCCATCTTCGTCACCTTCCCGGTCATGGGTCGCAACTACGACGCTGCGGTCATCGCCGCCGGCCACTGCGGGTTCGGACTCGGTGCCACGCCGACGGCCATTGCCAACATGCAGGCGGTGACCGACCGCTTCGGCAACTCGCCGCTGGCCTTCCTGGTCGTGCCGATGGTCGGCGCCTTTTTCATCGACCTAGCCAATGCGCTGGTGATCAAGCTGTTCCTGCTGCTGCCGCTGCATTGACCCCGACGCACCCGTTCTTCCGCTCCTGTCAGGAAACATCATGAACAAGCTCACGTTCCCCAAGCCGCTTCCAACCGCCATCTCCGTTGGCCTGGCACTGCTGATCTGGTTCGTGATCCCGGTGCCGGAGAAGGTCACGCCCGAGGCCTGGCACCTGCTGGCGCTGTTCACCGGCACCATCGCCGCCATCATCGGCAAGGCCTTGCCGATCGGCGCCGTTTCGGTGATCGCGATTGCGCTCGTGGCCATCACCGAGGTCACCCGCCCCGGCAAGCCCGAAGGAGCCATCGCCGATGCGCTCAGCGGCTTTGCCAACCCGCTGATCTGGCTGATCGCCATTGCGGTCATGATCGCCGTCGCTCTGACCAAGACCGGGCTGGGCACACGGATCGGCTATCACTTCATCGCGATGTTCGGCAAGAAGTCGGTGGGCGTGGCCTATGGGCTGGTGCTGTCGGAGCTGGTGATTGCGCCGGTCACGCCCAGCAACACAGCGCGCGGCGGCGCCATCATCCACCCGATCATGCGATCCATCGCGGACGGATTCGGCTCCAGCCCGGAACTGGGCACCCAAAAGAAGATCGGCCGCTACCTGGCACTGGTCAACTACAACACCAATCCGATCACCTCGGCCATGTTCATCACGGCCACCGCGCCGAATCCGCTGATCGTGGACCTGATCGCCAAGGCCACCAATTCTTCCATCCAGATCACGTGGGCCCAATGGGCGCTGGCCGCCCTGCTACCGGGGCTGTGCATGCTGCTGTTGATGCCCCTGGTGCTGTACCTGTTCTTTCCGCCCGAGATCAAGAACACGCCGGACGCCAAGGGCATGGCGCTGGATGCTCTGCAGAAGCTGGGGCCCATGAAGGCCGCCGAGTACGTCACGCTCGGTGTGTTGGCGCTGATGCTGCTGATGTGGGCCGGTGTACCAGCGCTGCTGCTGGGCCCGGAGATGGACCTGAACGCCACCACCACCGCGATGATCGGCCTGTCGCTGCTGATCCTCACCGGCGTGCTGGAGTGGGAGGACATCCTGAAGGCCAAGAGCGCCTGGGACACGCTGGTCTGGTTCGCGGCGCTGGTGATGATGGCCACCTTCCTGGGCAAACTGGGCCTGATCGCCTGGTTCTCGCAATCGATCCAGACCGGTATCACGGGCTTGGGACTGGGCTGGGTGGGTGCGACGGTGATTCTGGTGGGCATCTATTTCTATTCGCACTACTTCTTTGCCAGCACCACGGCCCACATCACCGCGATGTTCGGCGCCTTCTTCGCCGCCGGCGTGGCGCTGGGCGCGCCGCCGATGCTGCTGGCGCTGTTGCTGGCGTTCTCGTCCTCGCTGATGATGTCTCTGACCCACTACGGCACCGGCACCGCGCCCATCATCTTCGGCTCCGGCTACACCACGCTGAACGAATGGTGGGCCGCCGGCGCCATCCTGAGCGTGGTCAACCTGTTGGTGCTGGTGCTGGTGGGCAGCGTCTGGTGGAAGCTGCTGGGCTACATCTGAAATCCCAGTCGGCGCCCCGGCGCCGCAGGTGACAGCCGGGCGTCCGCGCGCGCGCGAGAATGCGGCGCATGGTCATCGAAATCAACTCGGACGAGGTTCTGACGGCGCCGGTGGCGTCCGCCACAGTGATGGTGCTGCGCGACAGCCCGAACGGCCCCGAGGTGCTGATGATGCGCCGGCACGGCAATTCCAGCGTGCTGGGCGGCGCACATGTTTTCCCGGGCGGCAAGCTCGACCCGCAAGATCTGCAGGTGGACCCCGCCCTGCTCGACCAGCCCCCGGCGCGCCTGCGCGATGCCTTGGGCGAACCCGATCTGGATGAACCCCTGGCCGCCGGGCTGCACCTGGCGGCGCTGCGCGAAACCCTGGAGGAATGCGGCCTGCTCCTGGCCGATCGCATCGACCCCGAAGCCTTGCGCGAAGCCGAAACCCGCTTGCGCGCCGGCGAAGGCTTCGTACCCACGCTGACCGCGCTCGGCCTGCCGCTGCAGACCGCACGCCTGGCGCCGTGGTCGCGCTGGATCACGCCGCGGGTGCCTTCGGTGACACGAAGCCGCTTCGACACCCGCTTCTTTCTGGCCGAAGCCCCCGCCGACCAGGATGCCCGCCACGACGATCACGAAGCCACCGAGACCCTCTGGGTGCTGCCCGCTGCCGGCCTGCGCCAGTACTGGGAGGGCGCCATCGACCTGGCCCCGCCGCAGATCATGAGCCTGTGCCAGCTGGCCCGTTTCAACAGCGTGGCGGCGCTGATGGCTGCCGCCCGCAGCCGGCGGCCCCCGCTCGTCGAGCCCGAGGCTTTCGACGTGGAGGGCGAGCGTGTGATCTGCTACCCCGGCGACCCGCGCCACAGCGTGGCCGAGCGCGCCTGGCCCGGCCCCACGCGCCTGGCCTACCGGAACCGCCGGTTCGAGCCGGCCGGAGGCCTGGCCGATCTGCTGCCACCGGCCTGACGCAAGGCGCTCCTGTTTATGGAGCAACCGAAGACCTCCCGACGCTGGGATGGGCCTGAAATCGTTCGATTTTCAGTTCTTCAGCGCCGTCGGAAGCGCCAGCGCACGCTGGCGCATCGCCGCGCGGCCTCGGTCAGGGTAATCGGTGATGATCCCGTCCACACCCCAGCCGATCAGCCGGTCCAGGTCGGCCGGGCTGTTGACGGTCCACGGAATCACCTGCAGGCCCAGTGCCTGCGCGCCCTGGACGGCGTCCGCGTCCAGGTCGGTGAAGGCGGGTGACCAGATGGTGCAACCGGCTGCCTTGACCAGGTGGGCCACCGAGGGGTAGTCCGCCAGCCGCCGCCCTGCCGTCCAGCTGCCATCGGCCAGGGTGTTGAAATTGCGGCCCTGCGTGGTCAGGCACGCGGTGCGCAAGCCCGGCTCGCGCTGGTGGACGAGCGCCAGGGTGCGCCAGTCGAAGCTCTGCACGATCACGCGCCGGGTCATGCCGGCGTCGCGGATGGTGGCCAGCAGCACCTCGACAAAGGCCTCGGGTGTCACCGTGTCGTCGGGCCGGTTCGGGTAGACCTTGGTTTCGATGTTGAACTGCACGTCCGTGGCGCCGAGCGCCTTCACCAGCGCAAAGACCGACGCCAGCGTCGGAATCCGCTGGCCGTCGCGCGGGGCCTGCTCGGGAAACGGGCGCCCGTAGGCATGGGCCGGGTTGAGGCGCCCCACGTCATAGGCCTGGACCTGCGCCAGCGTCAGCGACCGGATCAGCGGGCCGCGCACGCTCAGCCACTGGCCCTGGGCATCGCGGGCGATCGCCTCGAACAGGGCCGGCTCATGCGACACCACGGCCACGCCGTCGGCGGTGATGGCCACGTCCAGCTCCAGCGTGCTGACGCCGATTTTCAGCGCCCGCTCGAAGGCGGCCAGTGTGTTTTCCGGCGCCAGGCCGCGCGCGCCGCGGTGGCCCTGCAGGTCAACGGCCCGGCAGGCCGGCAACCATGCCATCAGGCCGGCCAGCACACCGACGACCAGCCAGGGGCTTGACCGGCTCCTGAACAACGAAACGGGTTTAGTCATGCCGCCAGTGTTGCCGAAGTCGGGCGGAACAGCAAAGCGCGGGCCTTGGGCCGCCGGTGCGCTGTCGCCTGCTTGCCAGCAATCGGCGCCGTGTTCGGCGACACTTCAGGGTTATTGCCCGAAACCGAAGGAAGCTGTCAATGAACCACCTCAGCGGCATGGACGCCATGTTCCTGCACATCGAATCGCCCGAGATGCCGATGCACATCGGCTCGCTCAACGTGCTCGATCTGCCCCCTGGCTACACCGGCGACTTCTATGAAGACGCCAAGAAGATGATGAGCGAGCGGCTGCACCTGGCGGCCGTGTTCACGCGCAAGCTGGAACTGATGCCCTTCGATCTGGCCGACCCGATCTGGGTGGAAGACGAAGACATCGACATCGATTACCACGTGCGCCATGTCACGCTGCCCAAGCCCGGCACCAACCGGCAGTTGCAGCAATATGTCGCGCGGCTGCATTCCTCGCTGCTGGACCGCAGCCGCCCGCTGTGGGAGGTGTTCATCATCGACGGTCTCAAGAGCGGCCAGGTGGCGCTGTACACCAAGGTGCACCATGCGGGCATCGACGGCCAGGCCGGCGTGGCCGTGGCCAAGGCGATCTTCGACCTGGCGCCCACCGGCCGGGTCATCAAGCCGCCGCGCCCGCGCGCGCGCCACAACCGCTACCAACTGGGCATCGCGGAGCTGGCCAGCGCCGCCGCCCGCAACGCGGTGCGGCAGTACGCCAAGCTGATCCGCATGGCGCCCTCGATGGCGCGCGCCGTGCGCGACGTGGTGGTGCCCGAGAAGGACGAACACGGCAAGCGCCAATGGAGCCTGCCCGACGTGAAGGTGTTCGCGCCGCGCACGCTGCTCAACACCGCCATCACCAACCAGCGCTCCTTTGCCGGGCGCATGATTCCGCTGGCCGAGACCAAGTTCATCGCCAAGACCTTTGGCGTGACCCTCAATGACGTGGTGATGGGCACCACGGCCGGCGCCCTGCGCCGCTACCTGCGCGAATACGACGACCTGCCCGACAAGCCGCTGGTGGCCGCTGTGCCGGTGAGCCTGCGCGCGCAGGGCGACGAATCGGCCAACAACCAGGTCAGCATGCTGCGCATGTCGCTGGGCACCGACGTGGCCGATCCGGTGGAGCGGCTGAAGGTCATCCACGAATCCTCGGATGCCGGCAAGGCGATGATGAGCCGGGTCAAGACGGTCATTCCCAGTGACTTCCCGATGCTCGGCTCGCCCTGGCTGGTCTCGGGCATCGCCTCGCTCCTGGGCCGCTCGCGCCTGGCCAACGTGGTGCCGCCCTTTGCCAACCTGATCATCTCCAACGTGGCCGGCATCCCTGTGCCGCTGTACTACGCCGGCGCCAGCGTGGCCTGCTACTACCCGGTCTCGATTCCGGCGCACAGCATGGCACTGAACGTCACCGTGCAAAGCTACAACGGCCGTCTGGACTACGGCCTGATCGCCTGCCGCCGCACGCTGCCCGACGTCAACGACCTGGGGGACTACCTGCTCGCCGAACACCAGACCCTGCTGGCGCGTGCGCAGGCGCACGAGAAGGAAAGCGAGAACGTGAAGGCACCCGCCCCCGCGATGATCGAATCGGCGCCGCCGGCCACAACCGTGACGCGCAGCCGCGGCAAGACCGAACGCAAGCTGAAGCTGGTGGCCGACACGGCCGCGGCGCCGCGCAAGCGCGCCGCCGCCCGCACCCGCCGCGCCGGCTAGGCGCTCAGGCCTGCGCGCCCGGGCGGGCAGAGCGCAACGCGTCGAACGGCCAGCCGCGGCCCGCCCGGACTTTCTTTGGCGCCGGGAGATGGTCGTTCGTTCCGTACAGCAGGCGCTGGACACCGCGGGGCTCGAAGGGTTTCCAGTCGTTTTCCGGCTGGGCCAGCCGCTCGGCGATCAGGTACAGCGCGTTCGGGCTGCTGAACATGCCAATGTGGCTGCCGCCACGCAGGTTGATGCTTTCGCCGTCCGGGCGGCCCTCCTCGATCGAGCAGGGCCAGGCCACCACGCCATCAAGCTTGCTGAAGATCGAGGTGGTGGGCACCGGCGGCTTGACGCGCATCTCCAGGTGCCGGTTGAAATCCAGGTCTTCGAAGCGGTCGCCCGACAGCCATTCGTACAGATGCGTGCCGGTGGAGGCCAGCGGATGCCCGGTGAAGGGCGAACCCAGCGTGATGACCTGGCGCACCAAGGCCGGGTCATGGCGGGCGATCTCACGGGCAAACACACCGCCCAGACTCTGGCCGATCACGCTGACCTTCTGTCCGTGTTCGTCAAACACCGCCTTCATGCGCTGGTGCATGAGCGCCAGGTCCTCGTCCTTGAGCCCCTTGTTGCGCCCCAGCCCCCAGGGATAGGTCACGTAGCCGAGGTCGTCCAGAAACCTGCGCAGCAGGATCGTCGAGATATCGGAGGCGCCCAGGCCCGGAATCACCAGCACGGGATGGCCGTCGCCGCGCGGCGTGATGGCCTGCAGCGGCTTGAAGAAGGTCAGGCCGGCCCAGAACTCCCAGAACGCCCGCTGCTCGAAGGCCAGCAGCCAGGGCGACGGCGGTTCGATGTCCGGGAACTGGGTCATGGACGCCCTGAGTCTCGTCATGCGTGACGGGCGCTTTGGGCGTGATGGGTTCTTTGTTCGTGGCACGGCGGGTCTCCTTCAATATCTGGTGTCTGAAATGGGGGGGTGTGCTGGATTAGCGCCAAGGGCTTCCGACCTGAATGTAAAACGCCCGACCCTGCGGGCCTGTCGCGAAGTCGATCCCGGCGTGCAGGCCAAGCTTCCTGGCAATGAGGTAGCGGAAGCCGGCGCCTACGGTGCTGACGGTTTCGGTCTGGCTGAAGGTGTCCCGCTTGCCCCACGCACGACCGGCGCCGGTAAAGCCCAGCAGCGACCAGCGGGGCGTGGCCTGCCACCAGAGCTCGACCTCGGCCACGGCGGCGTTGTTGTCCTGGTAGCGCACGGCGGGAGTGCCCCGCAGGTTGACGAAGGGTTTGGCAAAGAAAGGAATGTCGCCGCGCGAGGTCTGCACGTCGCCGCGCAATGCGAGGATGAACGGCTTGCCCATCGGAATCCAGTCAAAGCCCCGCAAGTTGACCTGCTGGTAGCTCGACGTGCCTCCTAACTGCGGACTGGCCGCCACCAGTTCGGCCTCGACAAAGTGTCCGTCGGTCGGGGTGAAGATGTTGTCACGGGTGTCATGAGACCCCACCAGGCTCAGCCGGCCGATGCGCACCTCTCGCAAGGGGCGCCCGTCCAGGTCGGCCGGCCAGCCGTCGCCGAACGCGGGGTTCACTTTCAGCCACGCGTACCGCGGACCGAAAAACCAGTCGGTCTCGCCGGCGCGGGCCTGCAACTGCTGCATCAGGCCGACGCCATCCAGTTGGTAGGCTCGCGCCTTGTTCAGCAGGCCATAGTAGTCCAGCCGCGCATCCACCTTGCCCAGGGCGCCGAGGTAGCGGTAACGGTCCGCCTGCCAGGTGTGACGGTGGCCGATGAACGCGCCACGGGTTCCATTCTCGGTACCCAGCGCCCCCACTGCGGTGATGTTGGGCGGGACGGCCTTGCCGGTTTCACCCAGGCTGGTCTTGAGCGCATCGCCCAGCGGTTTGTCAAAGAAAATGCCCACCAATCCGCCACCGTAGCCCACCGCTGGCTCGGTGATGACGATCGGCACCGGCAGGATGCCCCGATGCTCCAGCAGGTGTTCGCTGAGATCAAGCATGCCATCGCCGGGGTCGGTCAGGCGCACCGGCAGCCATTGGGCGAGGCTGCCCGTGCAGACGAGGCTGATGGCGCACAACAGGGCGCGAAGAGCGTTCTTGCCTGGGCTTTTGTGGGGGAACATGGTCACGGTTCTGCAACTACGATGCGATTTTGCGCCCGCCGCCCCGTGCCAGCCTTGGCATGACCCCCTACACTTGACCCCAATCCCCTCGAAAAAACCCGAAAACTGCCCCATGCAAGAAAAACCACCTGCCGACCTGGTCCGCACGACGCTGGGCGTGCTGTTCCTGGGCGGCCTGATCCTCTCCTCGTTCTGGATCCTGCGTCCCTTCATTGGCGCCGTCATCTGGGCCACCATGCTGGTGGTCGCCACCTGGCCAGTCATGAAGTGGTTCGAGGCGCGGCTCTGGCGCCGCCGCAGCCTGGCGGTGCTGGTGATGTCCTTGCTGCTGCTGCTGCTCTTCTTCGTGCCGCTGACGCTGGCCATCGGCACCATCGTCAGCCATTCGGACGAGATCGTCGAACGGGGCAAGTCCCTCGCCACCTCGCCGGTTCCGCACCCGCCGCAATGGGTCGCCCAGCTGCCGTTTGTCGGCGAAAAGATCGCCAAGGCCTGGGAAGACGCCATCGCAGCGGGCGCCTCCGGATTGATTGCCAAACTGATGCCCTACGCCGACAACATCGCCAAGTGGCTGGTTTCGCAAGCGGGCAGCATCGGATTCTTGCTGCTTCAGTTTCTGCTCACCGTCATCATCTCGGCCCTGATGTACGCCGGCGGTGAATCGGCAGCACTGGCGGTGCACCGTTTCGGTCGCCGCCTGGCCGGACACAGCGGTGAAAACGCCGTCACGCTGGCCGGTCAGGCCATTCGCGGCGTGGCGCTGGGGGTGGGCGTGACCGCGGTCGTTCAGGCAGGGCTGGGCGGCGTCGGGCTGGCAATTGCCGGCATCCCCTTTGCCGGCTTGCTGACGGCGGTGATGCTGATGCTGTGCATCGCCCAGGTCGGGCCCGCGTTGGTTATGTTCCCGGCCGTGGCCTGGGTCTACTGGACGGGAGAAAACGGCTGGGGCACCTTTTTGCTGCTCTGGGCGCTGGTCGTTTCCACCATGGACAACTTCCTGCGGCCGGCCCTGATCAAGCGTGGCGCCGATCTTCCGCTTCTGCTGATCTTTGCCGGCGTGATCGGCGGCCTGATCGGATTCGGCCTGGTGGGCATCTTCGTCGGACCGGTGCTGCTGGCGGTGGCCTACACGCTGCTCGACTCGTGGGTGGGCGACGGCAACGCGCCGCGCCCGACGACCGAAGGCAGTTGACCTCATGGATTCCCTGGACGAAGCCGCACGGCGCCTCACCGAACTGGAAATCAAGGCCAGCTTCACCGAAGACCTGCTGGATCAGCTGAATCAGGTCATCGTGCGCCAACAGCAGCAGATCGACACCCTCGTCCGCGAGATCGGCCACTTGCGCCAGCAAATTCCGGAGGGCGACGGCGCCGCCTTTCGCAGCCTGCGTGACGAACGGCCACCGCACTACTGAGAATCGCTGGGCGCCCGCCGGGTGGTGACCGCGTCGACGAACCGCGGCTCAGGCGAGCTTGCGCCGCAGGGCGCGACCAAAGTCATTCACGAAATGCGCCACCAGCGCGCGCAGAGGGCTCAGGCCCGGCTCCGGCGGAAGGCCGGCGCCCAGGCGCTCGATCTGGTGGTAATACCAGCCTGCCTGCGCCTGGTTGTTCAGGGCGCGCAGGGCACTGGCCGGGCTGTTGGGTCCCCAGAATCCCCGGCCCAGCACCAGACGGTCTTCGGGCACGGGCAGGCGATCCAACCGGCCGGAGAACATCCGTGCCGGGAAGTCTGGATCCAGACAGAACGGGCGGGCCAGGCCGATCATGTCGGTGTGCCCGCCCGCCAGCGCGGCCTCCATGCCCGCGCGGGTGCGAAACCCGCCCGTGACCATGACGGGCATGCGCGCCACGGCCTTGATGGACTTGGCATATTCCAGAAACATGGCCTCGCGCTCGCGCGTGCTGTCGCGGATTTCGCTGGCCGGCTGCGGCTTGAAGAACTCAAGCTGCTCGTAGGTGCCGCCCGAAACTTCGAGCAGGTCAATGTCCGCATCGTTCAGCCACTGCACAACCTGGATGCTTTCGTCCAGGGTGAAGCCGCCCTTTGACGAAGTCGGAGGAATTCAGCTTGACGGAAATCGGATAGGCCGGGCCCACCCGCGCACGCACGGCACGGATCACTTCGAGCAACAGGCGGGCCCGGTTGGCCAGTGAGCCTCCCCAGTGATCCTGCCGCCGATTGGTCCGGGGCGACAGGAACTGCGACAGCAGATAACCATGTGCCGAATGCACCTGGACGCCATCGAGGCCGGCCGCCTTGACCAGCGCCGCGGTCTGGGCAAAGCGCCCGATGATGTCCTGGATGTCGACCTCGGTCGCCGCGCGCGGCTTGCCGAAATTGCCCGCCATGTCGAGTTGGATCTCCGAGGGCGCCAGCGGCGTCAGGTTGGCGAGCCGCGGGCATTGGCGGCCCGGGTGGCTGATCTGAGCCCAGAGCTGGCTGCCGGCCTCGCGCACGGTCTGCGCCCAGGCGCGCAGTTGCGCCAAGCCGCTGTCGTCTTCCAGCACCACGTTGCCGGACCGCTCGAGGTAACGCCGGTCGATCATGAGATTGCCGCTCAGCAGGATCGCCGCCCCGCCGCGCGCCCAGGTCGAATACAGGCGCCGGTGTGCCGCCGTGGCCCGGTCGTGCGCATCAGCCAAGCCTTCGGTCATGGCTGCCTTGCAGATGCGGTTGGCGACGGTGTGGCCGCAAGGCAGGGTCAGGGGTTCTTCAATCAAGCGCACGCTCCGGTTCTGCGGAACTTCGGGTTCAAGGCCAGTGTAGCGGCGACAACCGGCGGCAGGCGTGAAAGAATGCCGTCATCGCCGCGCGGCTGGCCTGGGTGCCTGCCGAAGCATCCCAAACTCCGAACCTGCACAACCCGAAGGAAATGCCATGTTTCTCAAGACCAGCGACGCCGAACTGCTCGTCACATCGTACGGAGACTCACCTCGAACGATCGTCGCGCATGGCGGCTGGGTGGGCAGTGGCGAGTTGTGGGCCGCGCCTTTCGAGCGTCTGAGCCAGTCGTGGCGAACCGTCACCTACGATCATCGCGGCACGGGCGCCACGCGGCACAGCGCACCGGCCATCACCTTCGACCTGCTGGTCGGCGACCTGTTCCGTGTGCTCGATGCACTGAACATCGACACCTGCGTGCTGGCCGCTGAATCCATGGGGGCCATGGTCGCCCTGGAGGCGGCACTGCGGCACCCGGAGCGATTCACCGGGCTGGTGATCGTCGGCGGGCGCTATTCCGGCGCACGCACCCCGGCACGTGATCGGCTCGTCGCTGGCTGCAGGGCGGATTTCCGCGCGACGATGGAGGCCTTTGTCAACGCCTGCACGCCCGAGGCCGATTGTGAGGCCGAGCGCGCCTGGGGCAAGCTGATCGTGAATCGATCCAATGCGGTGGAAGCGGTCCAGCTGATGGAATGCGTCGATGGGGTTGACCTCGAGTCCCGGCTGGCATCCATCACCTTGCCCACGCTGGTCCTGCACGGCCGGCAGGATGTCATTGCGCCTTTGGCATCGTCGGAACGACTGGTCGAACTCGTTGCGGGCTCGAAACTGGTGGTGGCCGAAGATGCAGGCCATGTCCCGACCGTGACGCGGCCGAATTGGGTGGCCAGCGAGATCAATGCGTTCTTCGCCACCCCGGCCTGAAAGACCGGCATCAGGCCTGACGGCGCTGCTTCCAGGTCACGTACAGAGCCGCCAGGCGCTCGACCAGGGCATCCAGGGTTCCGGGGTGGGCGCCTCCCGCCACACCGGACCCTGAAGCCGCGTGCAGGTCCATCTGAGCGCCACCGGCCTTGTACATGCCCGCGAACATCTCCAGCACGCGGTTCTTCACCATGCCGCGCAAGGGGATGTGGGCCATCATGCCGTAGGTGGCGGCGCTGCCGGCCTGGGCCAGCTCGGGATGGGCCTTGACGGTGGCCACGGATTCTCTAAGGTCGCACAGGTAGGCGTCCATGACCTCGAGGTGTTGCGCGGTGATCATCGCGTGCAGGCCGTCCGGGTTCTGCAGGCGGTTGATCTGCCAGCCCTTTGCGTCCATCTGGTCACCCACGGCGTAGATGTTGACGTCCGGGTCGATTGAGCCGTAGCCCAGCAGCGGCCCGCTGGGCTCGCCCATCACATACAGCCCGGGAATCTGCCCGATGCCTTTTCGCATCCGGTCGAAGGCCTTGATGGTGCGTCGCGCCAGATCGCGGTAGCCGGACTTGCCCATGTGCTGCATGGCGGCCCACGCCGCCGCGTAGGCGCCCCCGGGCCGGGTGCCCAGCAGCGCCGGCGAGGCGAAGACGCCACCGGGCCAGTCCTGGTAGACGAACATCTGGTGCTTGAGGATGTCCAGGTTGCGGTAGGTGATGGTCGAGGCCCCCTTGGCCGCATAGCCGTACTTGTGCAGGTCGGCCGATATCGACGTGACGCCGGGCACGCGGTAGTCCCACAATGGCAGCTTGCGCCCGTTCATGGCCATGAAGGGCAGGATGAAACCGCCCACGCAGGCGTCCACGTGCAGGGGAACGCCGTGCTTCAGCGCCAGTTCACCAAACGCCTCGATCGGGTCGATCGTGCCGTGCGGGTACTCGGGCGCAGAGCCGAGGATCATCACGGTGTTGCGGTTGATCAGCCGCTCAAGCTGGGTCACATCCGCGCGAAGATGCTTGTCCAGCGGCAACAGACGAACCTTCACGTCGAAGTACTCCGATGCCTTGAACCAGGCCACATGGGCGGTCACCGGCAGGATCATTTCAGGCCGGCTCACGCCCCGCACCTGGCGGGCCCTGTCGCGGTAGGTCTTCACGGCGAGCAGGCAACTCTCAGTGCCGCCCGAGGTCACCACCCCGCACACCTCGGGCGTTCCGTGCAGCAGCGCCGCGGTGGCTTCGATGATCTCGTTCTCGAAACGCTTCAGGCTCTTGAACACGGTCGGGTTCAGGCCGTTGGCACCCGCGAACGCGCTGTACGCTTCGCCCAGGAACGCCGCATAGTCCTCGTCCTGGTAGTAGGCCAGACTCCACAAGCGGCCGTGCCGGTAGTCGGGATCGGCGCTGGAAAAAGTCTTCAGGTCCGCCAGGACCTCGGCTGCGGGCCGCCCCCTGGCGGGCAGTTTATGGGCCATTTCGTGCACCCCCCTTATCCATGCGCCTGCGTTGCCAGCCGCGCAGCATCCAGGCTGCCAGCAACAGCAGCACGGCCACCACAATGACGCCCTGAAATCGCTCGACGAGCGCCATGATCTCCTGCCAACGCCCGCCCACGTAGCGAACGCCGTACACCAGCAGCGGCAATTCGATCAGGGCGGCGGCGCCGTCAAAGATGAACAGATGCCGGTAGGGCAGTTTCAGCGAACCGGCCGCAAAAAAGAGCGCCGTCCGGATGCCCGGCAGAAAGCGGATCACAAAGATGTAGAACGGCCCGCCCCTGCGCACACGTTCCTGCAGCGAGAGCAATCGACCTTCAGGAACGATGCGGGAGACCGGCCCCGACCGCAACAGGCGCGCGCCATAGCGATGCCCCCAATGAAACACGAGCGCGTCGCCAGCGATCAAGCCCACCCAGGCCACCGCCATCAAGGGCACGGGATCCATCACGCCGGTGAGCGTGAGCGCCGACGCGATCAGCAGCACGATGTCTTCGTTCATCGGCGCGCCGATGCCGCAGGCCACCAGCAGACCCAGCACCAGTGCGTAGGCCGGCAGCCCCTGCAAGGTCTGCAAATACTGAAGGGAGGCTTCCATGGGCAAATTGTAGGGAGTCGCCCGGTGGGCGCCCCGCGGCTTGTGGCGTACAGTCGCATCGGGCAGCGGCCCTGCCGCCCCGAAAAACTTCAGACCGTCTGCGGAACTTCGCCATGAATGAAAACGAGCTGACCCACGCCATCGCCCGGGAACACGTCAACCTGGCTTCGGGACTGCTGTCCATGATGGTGCCGCAGAGCGCGGGCACCGGGGTGGGCCTCAAGGGGCTGGACGGTCGCTACCAGATCGTCAACCCGATTCTGGAAACCCTCGCTGGCCTGCCCGTCGGCGCCATGACCGGCAAGACCGACCCCGAGCTATTCGCACCCGATATCGCCGCCCGGCTCCACCAGGGCGACCAGGACATCGCCACCGGAGCAGTCAGCTTCAACACGGAACTGGACTTCGCGGTCAACGGCGAACCCACGCATTGCCAGTGCCTGAAGTTCCCGGTGGCCGGTGCGGACGGCACGCTGCTGATGATTGGCACCGTGCTGCTGCCCGTGGCGGGCCAGGATGCCGTCGAAGGCATGCTGCAATCGCTCGAGCGCCTGCAACAGACCAACAGCGAGCTGCTGAAGTCGCTGGCCTCCGTCGACCGCCAGGCCCGCATGGACAAGCTGACAGGCGCCTGGAACCGCCGGCGCCTGGAAGAAGCCGTGGCCAACGAGATGGAGCGCCTGCACCGCTACGACCACCCGCTGAGCCTGCTGCTCGTCAGTCTCGACGGCTTCCAGCAGCTCAATGCCGAGCTCGGAACCCAGGCGGGGGACCGCGTCCTGTTCGAAACCGCGATCGTGCTGCAGGCCAGTCTGCGCGCCACCGACGCCCTCGCGCGCTGGTCCGACGACCAGTTTGCCGTGTTGTGCCCCAACACCACCCAATCCACCGCCACTGTGCTGGCCGGGCAACTCCGGGAGAAAGTGGCGGCTGCACGTTTCACCGCGGCCAACACCCTCACACTCAGCATCGGCGTGGCCGAATGCGGCCGGGAAGAGACGCCTGACCAGTGGTTCGACCGTGCCGATGCCGCGATGTTCAAGGCGCGCGTCACCGGCCGCAACCGTGTCCAGCCGGCGGCCGAAATACCCGGTCGCGCCAGCGTCGGCGAAAACGTCGCCGCGAGCTTCGTGCAGCTGTCCTGGCGCCCCGCCTACGACTGTGGCAACGCCGTCATCGACGCCCAGCACCGCGGCCTTTTCAAGGACGCCAACGAGCTGCTGGCCGCCATCCTGGAACACCGGCCCAAGGATGAGGTGGCCACGCTGATCGACAACCTGATCAACCACGTGGTCCAGCACTTCCAGGACGAGGAGGTGCTGATCAACGCCGCCGGATTCCCCGGCGCGGATGAACACGCCGCCATCCACCGCGTCCTGGTGGACAAGGCCGCCGACGTGACCAACCGCTTCCACGCCGGCACGCTCGCCGTCGGCGAGTTGTTCCAGTTCCTGGCGCACGACGTGGTGGCGCGGCACATGCTGGGGGCGGACAGGGAGTTCTTCCCGTTCCTGCGGGCATCGACCTGAACCGGCACCGAATACTCCTGATTTGATAGCTATTCATGACCATTCCACGCTGGGGCGAGGCCAACTTCGTTCTTGATATGCCGCTATGGCGGCGTCAAAGGCCTGTGACGGGCCGCTGAAGCACCGGCGCCTCCGCCCTTGCGACGAAAATCCGGTCGCCTGCCAACGGTTCCTGCAGAAATCCTGCGTCAAAGCACCCGAATGAGCCGAAAAACGATCGCACCCTGCACCCGGTGCGCAGCACAATGCCCGCATTGCCTGAAAAACCGGAGCTGGCCTGCATGAACCTCATCGAATCCCTGCTGCACGCGCTCAAAGACCATGGCGCGCGCCAGATCTTTGGCATTCCCGGCGACTTCGCCCTGCCCTACTTCCGCATCATCGAAGAGTCCAAGATCCTGCCGCTGTACACGCTGTCGCACGAGCCCGGCGTGGGCTTCGCGGCCGACGCGTCGGCGCGCATCAACGGCAGCCTGGGCGTGGCGGCCGTCACCTATGGCGCCGGGGCGCTGAACATGATCAATTCAATCGCGGCGGCCTTTGCCGAAAAGTCGCCCCTGGTGGTGCTCTCGGGCGGGCCGGGCAAGGGGGAATCGCGCTCCGGGCTGTTGCTGCACCACCAGGCCAAGACGCTGGACTCGCAGTTCCAGATCTTCAAGGAAATCACCTGCGACCAGGTGCGCCTGGACGACGCCGCGCGCGCGCCGGCCGACATCGCGCGCGTGCTGGCCAGCTGCCTGCGCCGCTCGGAGCCGGTCTACATCGAGATCCCGCGCGACATGGTGAACGAGTCCTGCGCGCCGGTGGTGCCCGATGCCGCCCAGCCGGTGGACCCGGATGCGCTGGCCGCCTGCGTGGACGAGATCCTGGCGCGGCTGGCCAGCGCCCGCTCGCCGGTGCTGATGGCCGGCGTGGAGGTGCGCCGCTACGGGCTGGAGGCCCAGGTGGCGCAGCTGGCGCGCCGGCTCGGCGTGCCGGTGGTGACCAGCTTCATGGGCCGCGGCCTGCTGGCCGACCAGGAGGTGCCCCTGCTGGGCACCTACATGGGCGTGGCGGGCTTTCCCGAGGTCACCGAACTCGTGGAGGGCTCGGACGGCCTGTTCCTGCTCGGCGAGATCATCTGCGACACCAACTTCGCCGTCTCGCAGACCAAGATCGACATGCGCAAGACGATCCAGGCGCTGGATGGCCGCGTCACCATCGGCTACCACACCTATTCCCAGCTGCCGCTGGCCGCGGTCGTCGAACGCATGCTGGCGTGCCTGGGCACGGGTGACAAGCCGCTGGCCGTGACGCCCCCCGCCTTCCCGCACGGGCTGGTGGCCGATGACGCCGCCATCACCCCGAGCGACATCGCCACCGCCGTCAACGACCTGATGGCCGCGCACGGCCGCCTGCCGATCGCCTCCGACATGGGCGACTGCCTGTTCACCGCCATGGAAATCCAGCACACCGCGCTGGTGGCGCCCGGCTACTACGCCACGATGGGCTTCGGCGTGCCGGCCGGGCTGGGCCTGCAGGCCGCCACGAACGAGCGGCCGCTGATCCTGGTGGGCGACGGCGCGTTCCAGATGACCGGCTGGGAACTGGGCAACTGCCGCCGCTACGGCTGGGACCCGATCGTGCTGGTGTTCAACAACGCCAGCTGGGAGATGCTGCGCACCTTCCAGCCCGAGTCCGGCTTCAACGACCTGGGCCACTGGGGCTTTGCCGAGATGGCCGCCGGCATGGGCGGCGACGGCGTGCGCGTTAACACGCGCGCCGAGCTGAAAGCCGCGCTGGACCGCGCCCTGGCCACGCGTGGGCGTTTCCAGCTGATCGACATCACCATCCCCAGCGGCGTGCTGTCGCAGACGCTGGCGCGCTTCGTGGCCGGCGTGAAGCGGCTGAACGCGCCCAAATAGGCGCGCCAGCCAGACGCCCGAGCGGCGTCCCTGATGCAATCCTGATGCGGCCGGTGATACGCTGAGCCCATCATGATCGAGAGCACGCCGCAACCGCCCCTCCCTGCACCAGCTCACCGCTGGGCCGTCGTCAGCCTGCTGCTGGGCCTGGCCACCACGTGCGGGTTCGCTCTGGAGCCGCATGTCTCGCTGACCAGCCTGGCCATGGTCTATGTGCTGGCGGTCGCCGTGGCGGCCTACAAGCTGGACTGGATCGGCTCCTCGGTCTGCGCGGTCGCGGCCGTCACCGCCTTGAACTTCTTTTTCGTGCCCCCGCGCTGGACCTTCGAGGTGGAGAGCCAGGAGCATTTCATCGCGCTGGGCGCCATGCTGGTGGTGGCCCTGGCGATCAGCCACCTCGCCACCGGGCTGCGGCGCGAAACCGACCTCGCGCGGCTGAACGAACAGCGCGCGCGCCAGCTGCAGGCCCTGGCCACCGAGCTGGCCAACGCCGCGTCACACGACCAGGTGCTGGCGCTGGGCCGCACGGCGCTCGAAACCGGTTTTGCCGGGCCGTGCTTGCTGGCCCTGACGCTGGAGGACGGCCGCCTCGATCTGCCCGCCGACGTGGACGCAATGGTGCACGACGGCATGGTGGCCTGCGTCCGCGAAGCGGCCGTGCTGGGGCCGGGCACCGGGCGCTGGCCCGGCCTGGACGCCTGGTTCCTTCCGCTGGGCGAAAAGGGCCATGTGGCCGGTGCCGCCTGCGTGCGCCCCGCACCGGCCGCCGACGAGGCCGGGCGTGAGCACGCGCAGGCCCTGTGCGCCCTGCTCGGGCAGGCCCTGTGGCGGCTGCGCCTGAACGCGGACATGCTGCGTGCCCAGGGCGAGGCGCATCACCAGCAGCTGCAAAGCACGTTTCTGGCGGCCATCTCGCACGACCTGCGCACGCCGCTGGCGGCCATCGTCGGCGCCGCCTCGTCGTTGCTGACCCAGCGCGACAAGCTGGCCCCGCCCGAGCAGGAGCGGCTGCTGCGCAGCATCGCCAGCGAGGCTGCCTACCTCTCCACCGTCACTGAAAACACGCTGCAGCTCGTGCGCCTGAGCGGCCCTGCGCAGTCCCTGCGGCGCGACTGGGAAAGCCTGGAAGAAATCGTGGGCGCGGTGCTGGCGCGCGTGCGCCAGCGCGACCCTGGGCGGCGCATCAAGTCCAGCGTGCCCGAAGGGCTGCCACTGATCAAGGGCGACCCGGTGCTGCTGGCGCAGCTGATCGCCAACCTGCTGGACAACGCGCTGACTTACAGCGAGGGGCCGATCGAGCTGAGCGTGAGCGCCCATGTCCAGGCGCTGGAGGTGAGCGTGAAGGACCGCGGCCCGGGCCTGAGCGACGCCCAGCAGGCCAGCCTGTTTGCGCCCCATGTGCGCGGCGACCATCCGGGCGTGCGCGGCGCCGGCCTAGGCCTGGCCGTGTGCAAGGCCATCGCCGAGGCGCATGGCGCGCGCCTCACGCACCGGCACCGCAGCGGCGGGGGCAGCCGGTTTTCGCTGCTGTTGCCGGTGGAAAGCGCGCAACCGGCCCGGGAGGTGGCATGACGCTGCGCGTGCTGGTGGTCGAGGACGACCGCGAGATCCGCTCCCTGATGCAGTCCTCGCTGTCCGTCGAGGGCTTTGAGGTGCAGACGGCCGTCACGCTGAGCGAGGCCGAGGCGCTGTGGCGCCACAGCCCGCCGGACGTCATCGTGCTCGACCTCGGTCTGCCCGACGGCGACGGCCTGGAGCTGGTCAAGACTGTGCGCGCGCAGCGTTCCACGCCCATCATCGTGGTGTCTGCCCGCCACCAGGAGGCGCAGAAGATCCTCCTGCTGGACGCTGGCGCCGACGACTACCTGACCAAGCCCTTCAGCGTGGCTGAGTTGCTGGCGCGCATCCGGGTGGCCCTGCGCCACCGCGGCACGGCGCTGACACCCGCCGTGACCGAGCATCGGTTGGACGACCTGCACGTCGACCTGGCGGCTCACCGGGTGGCGCGAGACGGCCAGCCGGTGCACCTGACGCCAACCGAGTTCAAGCTGCTGGCGCGCCTCGTGCGCAGTGCCGGGCGCGTGGTGACGCACCGCCAGCTGCTCGCCGACGTCTGGGGGCCGGAGTTCACCGAGCACACCCACTACCTGCGGCTGTACATGGGCCAGCTGCGCGCGAAGATCGAGCGCGACCCGGCCGAGCCGCGCCACCTGCTGACCGAAACCGGCGTCGGTTACCGGCTGGCGGCGGAGTGACTCCGCCGTTCCTTATGCGTTCCTGATGGGCCCGGCGCGACAGTGGCGCCCTGTTCCACCACCACGGATTGACATGAGCAAGACAGCCAGCCGGGAGAGCTTTGCTGCCCTCGCCCTCGGCGCGATGGGCGTGGTGTACGGCGACATCGGCACCAGCCCGCTGTACACCATGAAGGAGGTCTTCAGCCCCGCCACCGGCATTCCCCTTGACGCCACGCACCTGATCGGCGCGGTGTCGGTCATCTTCTGGGGCCTGATGCTGGTGGTGACGCTGAAATACGTGCTGCTTATCCTGCGCGCTGACAACCGGGGCGAAGGCGGCATCATGGCGTTGACCGCACTGGCCGCCGAAGCCGCCGGCAGCACGCGCCGGCGCCGCACGGCCCTGCTGCTGGCCGGTGTGCTCGGCGCGGCCCTGTTTTATGGCGACAGCGTGATCACGCCGGCCATTTCGGTGCTCAGCGCGGTGGAGGGGCTGGAGGTTGCCACCCCGGCGCTGAAGGCCTATGTGATTCCGATCTCGGTGGCCGTGCTCATCGGCCTGTTTGCGGTGCAGCGCCACGGCACCGCGGTGGTCGGCAAGCTGTTCGGCCCCGTGATCCTGGTGTGGTTCGCGGTGCTGGCGTTTTTCGGGTTTCTGGAAATCGTCCGCCAGCCGGCCATCCTGGCGGCGCTCAACCCGCTCAACGGCCTGGCCTTCCTGCACGCGCGGGGCTGGCAGGTGTTTGCCGCCGTGGGCGCCATCGTGTTGGCCTTCACCGGGGCCGAGGCGCTGTATGCCGACATGGGGCACTTCGGCAAGAAACCGATCCAGCTGGCCTGGACCGGCCTGGTGCTGCCGGCCCTGGCCATCAACTACATGGGCCAGGGCGCGCTGCTGATGCGTGACCCGTCTGCCCTGGAGAACCCCTTCTACCGCCTGTTCCCGCAAAGCTGGCTCATCCCCGCCGTGGTGCTGGCCACGCTGGCCACGGTGATCGCGTCGCAGGCCGTGATTTCGGGAGCCTATTCCATGACCCGCCAGGCGATTCAGCTTGGGCTGCTGCCGCGCATGCGGGTGCAGTTCACCTCGGCCAAGGAGGCCGGCCAGATCTACATGCCCGAGGTGAACTGGCTGCTGCTGGTGGCCGTGCTGCTGGCGGTGCTGGGCTTTGGCAGCTCCTCGGCGCTGGCCTCGGCCTACGGCATTGCGGTGACCGTGACCATGCTGATCACCACCGGGCTCACTTTCTTCGTCGTGCGCCACGCCTGGCGTTACCCGCTTCCGGTGGCCCTGGCCGCCACCGGGGTGTTCCTGGCGCTGGATACGTTGCTGGTGGTGTCGTGCGCGCTCAAGTTCCTGCAAGGTGGCTGGTTCCCGCTGGTGCTGGGCGCCGCGCTGTTCACCGTCATGGCCACCTGGCGTCGTGGGCGCGAGCTGCTGATCGAAACCATGCGCCGCGACGACCCCGAGCTGCTGCCCTTCATCCACGCGCTGAACGAAGACCGCACCCACCGCGTGCCGCGCACGGCCGTCTACGCCGTGGCCAACCCGGACACCGTGCCCCAGGCGCTGATGCACAACCTCAAGCACAACCAGGTGCTGCACGAGCACAACCTGATCCTGACGGTGGTCTTCCACGAGGTACCGTGGATTCCGTTCGAGCAGCGGGTGCAAGTCACGCCGCTGGCGCCGGGCTTCTGGCGCGTGCAGGTGAACTACGGCTTCATCAACACGCCCGACATTCCCAAGGCGCTCGAGCTCTGCCGCGCGCAGGGCGTGCCGGTCAATCTGTTCGAGACCTCCTACTTCCTGAGCCGCGAGATCGTCGTGCCCACCCGCAACGCGGGCATGGCGCACTGGCGCGAGGCGCTGTTCGCCGTCATGTCACGCAACGCGGGCAGCGTGGCCGACTTCTTCCGCCTGCCGCACAACTGCGTGATCGAACTGGGCACGCGGGTGCAGATCTGAGGGACGCCACGCTCAGCCATCCACCCAGGCGCACTCGCACGTGAAGTGCCGCAGAAAGGGCGGCTGCTTGGTGATGCGCACGCCGCGGATGCCGGCGGCCTGCTGCTTGACCTCGTCGATGACCTCGGCGGCGTAGTCGAAGTGCGACTGGGTGTACATGCGCCGCGGGAACGCCAGGCGCACCAGCTCCATGCTGTGGTAGGTCTCGGTGCCGTCGTCCAGGCGCTTGCCGAACATGACCGAGCCGATCTCCACGCCGCGGATGCCGCCTTCCAGATACAGCGCATTGCACAGGGCCCATCCCGGATAGTGCGCCACGGGCATGTCGGGCAGCACCGTCTTCGCATCGATGTACACCGCGTGGCCGCCCGTCGGACGCACGAAGCCCACGCCCGCCGCCTCCAGCCGTTCGCCCAGGTACTCGGCGGTGCGCAGGCGGTAGCGCAGGTAGTCCTCGTCCATGCCCTCTTCCAGCCCCACGGCCAGTGCCTCCAGGTCGCGGCCGGCCAGGCCGCCGTAGGTGGGGAAGCCCTCGGTCAGGATCAGCACATTGCGCACCGCGTCCATCCATTCTTCGCTGCGCAACACGATGAAGCCGCCGATGTTGACCATGCCGTCTTTCTTGGCGCTCATGGTGGCACCGTCGGCGTAGGAGAACATTTCCTTGACGATGCCGCGGATCGGCGTTTTCTCATAGCCCGGCTCGCGCATCTTGATGAACATGGCGTTCTCCGAGAAGCGGCACACATCCATGATGAAGGGCTTGCCGTGCTGCTTCAGCAGCGCCGCGTAGGCGCGGATGTTGGCCATGGACACGGGCTGGCCGCCGCCGGTGTTGTTGGTCACGGTGATCATGCCGAAGGGGATGCGATCCCCCTGCTCCTTCAGCAGCGCCTCCACGCGTGCCAGGTCGATGTTGCCCTTGAACGGATGGATCAGCGACGGCTGCAGACCCTCGGCGATGACCAGGTCGCGGGCATCGACGCCGAGGTATTCGAGATTGGCGCGCGTAGTGTCGAAGTGGCAGTTGTTGGGCACCACGTCACCCTGCTTGCAGACCGCGGTGAACAACACCTTCTCGGCCGCGCGCCCCTGGTGCGTCGGCACGAAAAAGTTCATGCCGGTGATCTTCTGAATCACGGCCTCCAGCCGGTAGAAGCTGCGCGCGCCGGCGTAGCTCTCGTCCCCTTCCATGATGGCGCCCCACTGACGGCTGGACATGGAACCGGTGCCGGAATCGGTCAGCCAGTCGATCAGCACATCCTCGGCGCGTAGCTTGAAGACGTTGAGGTGGGCGGCCTCCAGAAGTTGTTCGCGCTCGGCGCGGCTGGTCATGCGGATGGGTTCGATGCTCTTGATGCGGAAGGGTTCGATCAGGGTCTTGGGCATGATGGTCTGGCCGTATTTCTTGTGAGGTGGGCGAAGTTAGCACCGGAAAAACCATCGTGGTGTCGGTCATTTCCAACAGTCGGAAAAGAAATTTTCGGCCGCCAAGGGGTTACATTGACCAGTTGCATTGCACACAAAAGGAGACATTGATGAGACCACTCACTGCCACCCTGGCCCCCTTGGCCGCCGCCGCCCTGCTCGCCGCCTGCGCCACCGGGCCCACAGGTCCCGACGCCCGCACCGCCACCATCCAGCGCACCGCCAACGGCGTGCCGCACATCAGCGCCACCGACCCCGAGACCCTGGCCTACGCCATGGCCTACGCCTACGCGCAGGACAACGTCTGCATGACCGCCGACCAGCTGGTCACCGTGCGCGGCGAGCGTGCCCGCTGGTTCGGCGGCGCCACCCCGGGCCTGCTGGCACGGCGCATGTTCCCGAACGAGCAGATCGACCTGTTCATCGCCGCCCACATGGACGATACAGCCCTCGAGCGCGCCTGGGCGGGTGCCAGTGCCGAATCGCAGGCCATGGCGCGCGGTACGGTGGCCGGCTACAACCGCTACCTCGCCGACCAGGCCGGCAAGCTGCCCGCCGCCTGCAACAGCCAGCCCTGGGTCAAGCCCATGACGTTGGCCGAGTTCCGCCGCCAAGGCGAACTCACTGCCGTGCAGGCCGCCACGGCAGCCTTGGCCGACGCCGTGCTGGGCGCCCGCCCGCCGGCGCCAACGGCCGCCACCTCATCCACTGCGCCGGAACGCGTCGATCTGGCCGACGCCGCCGAAGCCATGCGCGAGGCTGGCCTGCTCGATTCCCCGCTCGGCTCCAACGCATGGGCCTTTGGCAAGGACACCACGGCCAACGGCAGCGGCCTGCTGTTGGGCAACCCGCATTTCCCGTGGGCCGGCGTGAACCGCTTCTGGCAGGTGCACCTGACCATCCCCGGCAACCTGGACGTCATGGGCGTGGGCATCGGCAGCTTCCCGGGTGTGACCATCGGCTTCAACAAGGACGTGGCCTGGTCGCACACGGTCTCCACCGGCAAGCGCTTCACGCTGCACGAGCTGACGCTGGTGCCGGGCAATCCCACCAGCTACCTGATCGACGGGAAGCCGGAGAAGATGACGTCGCGCACCGTCAGCGTGCCGGCGCGCGCTGCCGACGGCAGCCTGCAGACGAAGTCGGCCACGCTCTGGTCCACCCGCTGGGGCCCGGTGGTGGTGCTTCCCCGCGCCGGACTGAATTGGACAGCCAGCACCGCCTACGCACTCAAGGACGCCAACCTGGGCAACGTGCGTGCCACCGACGCCGCGCTGGGCTTTGCGCGCGCGCGCAACGTGCAGGACGTGCGCGAGGCCATGAAGAACATTGGGACGCCCTGGGTCAACACCCTCGCTGCGGATCGCAACGGCAACACCCTGTACGCCGACGTTTCGGTGGTGCCCGATGTCGATGCGGCGCAACTGCAGCGCTGTGCGCCCAGCAGGCCCGCCGCTGCGCTGTTGCCGGCTGCCGGCCTGGTCGTGCTGGACGGCTCGAAGAGCGCCTGCGACTGGCAGCGGGACCCCAGCTCGCCGGTGCCGGGACTGATTCCCATCGGCCGCATGCCGACCGCCATCCGGACCGACTGGGTACACAACAGCAACGACGGGTTCCTCTACACCCACCCGGCGCAGAAGTGGAGCGGCATCTCTCCGCTGGTCGGTGACGCCAGCGTCACCCGGCCCCGCACCCGCGCCGGTCTGCTGGAGATCCCGGACATGCTGGCCCGCGGAAAGGCCACGCCGCAGGCCGTTCAAGCACAGTTGTTCGCCGACCGCAACTTCATGGGCCACGTCACCATGCCGGACCTGCTGGCCGCCTGCACCGCCAACCCGCCTGCCAGCGCCGAGGCCCGCGACGGTTGCGCCGCCCTGCGCGGCTGGGACCGCACCAGCAGCCTGGACGCCCGCGGCGCCCACCTGTTCCGCGAGTTCTGGCGCACCGCGCGGCTGATCCCGGGCGTTTACCGCGTGCCTTTCGACCCGGCGCAACCCGTGGCCACCCCGGCTGGCCTGAAGATGGACGACCCGGCCATCGCCGCCAAGGTCTGGGAATCGCTGACGCAGGCCGTGAAGAACGTGCGAACCGCCGGCTTCGCACTCGACGCCACGCTGGGCAGCGTCCAGCGCCCGCTGATCACGAGCGAGCCGATTCCGCTGCACGGCGGTGACGAATTCGAGGGCGTGCTGAACAACCTGGGCAACCAGTTCAACCCCGGCATCACGCCCAAGGGCCTGCTGATCGACTACGGCACCAGCTACGTGCAGACCGTCACCTTCGACGCGCGCGGCCCGGTGGCGCAGGGCATCCTGACCTACGGCCAGTCCACCAACCCCGCCTCGCCGCACGCCACCGACCAGCTCTGGCTGTTCTCGCGCAAGCAATGGCCGGTGCTGCCTTTCCACCCGGAGGATGTCGAGAAAGCCCGCGTCGGCGAGGTGCTGCGGCTGACCCGGCCGTGATACCCGATGAGCCATCCTGAAGGCAACCAGACGGCCTGGGCCGAGAACCGCGCGCGATGGCCGCTCCTGATTCTGGTCACGCTCGCCCTCGGCTGGATCCTGGAGCCGCTCTCCGGCACGATCCTGTGGAGCGCGATCATCGCCTTGCTGTTCGCACCGGTCTATCGCGGTCTGCTGGCCCGGATGCAACGGCGGCGCACGCTGGCAGCACTGGTCACCCTGACCATCGTGATCGTGATCGTCATCGTTCCCTTTGCGCTGCTCACGGCCTCTCTGGCCAACGAGGCGGCCACGGTCTACAAGCACATCGAGTCGGGCGAATGGAATGTGGCGCTCTACTTCCACCGGATCTTCGATGCCCTGCCAGACCCGGTGATGGCCCTGCTGGACCGCTTCGGCATGGCCGACTTCCCGACCTTGCAGCGCCGCCTGACGGCCGCGCTGGCGCAAGGCAGCCAGTTCATCGCCAAGAATGCCCTGAGCATCGGGCAGAACAGCTTTGGCTTCGTGGCCAGCCTGTTCATCATGCTGTACCTGGCGTTCTTCCTGATTCGCGACGGCGAGGGTGTGGCACGGGCCATCCGGCAGGCGATTCCACTGGCGCCCGCGCACAAGCGCGAACTGCTGGCCAAGTTCGCCACCGTGATCCGGGCCACCGTGAAGGGCGGACTGCTCGTGGCCGCGATCCAGGGGGCGCTGGGCGGCGTCGCATTCTGGTTCCTCGGGGTCAATGCGGCCCTGCTGTGGGCCGTGCTGATGGCTTTCCTGTCCCTGTTGCCCGCGGTGGGCGCAGCGCTGGTGTGGGGACCCGTGGCCATCTACCTTTTCATGACGGGCGCCATCTGGCAGAGCGTGGCACTGCTGGCCTGGGGCGTGCTGGTCATCGGCCTGATCGACAACCTGCTGCGCCCCGTTCTCGTCGGCAAGGACACCGGCATGCCTGATTACGTGGTCATGATCACGACCGTGGGGGGCATGGCGGTCTTCGGCATCAACGGGTTTGTCATCGGGCCGGCGATTGCCGCCATGTTCTTCGCGGTCTGGCACATCGAGGTCGCCACGCGCTCCGGTGTCCCGGCGGGCACGCCGGGCACGGACGGGACGCCCGTCGATGTGCCGCCTGGCGCGCCCAATGAACCGGCAGAATCAGGACCACCCCGATGACGGGGCGCGCGATGCCGAACCCAGCACCAGCACCGCATTCGTGCCACCGAAGGCAAACGAGTTCGACAACATCGTGTGCACCGTGAGGCCTTCGCGCGCGGCGTTGGCCACGCAATCGAGATCACACAGCGGGTCAGGCGCCTGCAGGTGCATGGTTGGCAAGGCGACGCCTTCCTGCATGGCCAGCAGGGACAGCACGCATTCAAGCGCCGCGGTGGCCCCCAGGAGGTGGCCGTGCATGGACTTGGTCGCACTGATGGGCACCTGATAGGCCCGCTGGCCAAGAACGGCCTTGATGGCGGCCGTCTCGACCGCATCATTCGCCGGTGTGCCGGTGCCATGGGCGTTGATGGCATCGATTGCCGAGGCCTCGATCGACGCCGATTGAAGCGCCGCCACCATCGCGGCAACCTGGCCTTCCACGCTGGGCCGGGTGATGTGGCCGACATCGGTGGCCAACCCGCACCCCAGGATCTCGCCATGAATCGGCGCACCCCGGGCCACGGCATGGTCCCAGGACTCCAGCACGAGCATGGCGGCGCCCTCGCCCAGCACCATGCCGCTGCGGTTCGCCGAAAACGGTTTGCACGAGCAAGACGGATCGACCGGATCCACGGCGGCCAGTGTGTGCAAGGCCTCCCACGCTTTCAGCGAGCCAAAGGTCAAGGGCGCCTCGGCGCCCCCGGCAATCGCCACGTCCAGCGCCCCATGGGCCACCCGCAGCCAGGCTTCACCGATCGCCACCGCCGACGAGGAACAGGCCGTTGAATAGGTCAGGGCAGGCCCGCGCAGGTCGTGTTCAATCCCGATCCAGGCCGCGGGCGCGTTGTGCATGCCCATCAGCACCGTGAACGGTTTGATCCGGTCCGAGCGGTCGCCATACAGCGTCTTGTACCCGTCGTCGCTGGTCTGGGAGGCGCCCATGCCGGTGCCCAAAAAGACACCGACCCGGCCACGATCGGCCTGTGGAAAGTCCGCTCGGGCATCGGCAACGGCCTGGCTGGCGGCCACCAGCGCGAACTGGCTGACGCGGTCGAGCATGCGAAGCTTCGGGGGCTCGAAGTGGTCCGCGCCGTTGAAGGATGCCGTGGCTGCCAGCGGTGCCGTCAGGCGATCGGTGAACGAGGCCTGCAGGCAATGAACGCCCGAGTGGCCGGCCCGCGCCTGCGCAAAGGCTTGCGATGCGCCGTTGCCCAGCGGCGAGACGACCCCCATGCCGGTGACCGCCACCCGCCTCATGCGGAGGGACGGGCCGGTTGCTCCAAGCCCATGCCGGTCGCCACGCCGGCCAGCGGCTTCGCGATGAGTTCGTCCAGGTAGCGAACCACATCACCCACCGTCTCCAGATCCACGGCTTCCGGTGGCAGCGTGATCCTGAGCTCGTCTTCGACGTTGAACAACAGCTCCGCCAGACCCAGAGAGTCGATCCCCAGGTCCTCCAGGGGCGCGGTCAGCGCCAGGGCTTCCGGCTGCAGCTGGTAGTCCCGCACCAGAATCGCGCACAGCTGTTCATAGGTTGTCGTCATGAGGTTCCCCTTGGATAGGTTGTTTGCATCGGCGTAAAAGGTGCCGGCACGCTGCGGGTCTTGCCGCCCCACCGGGCGCCCAGTGTCAGGACGGCGGGCCAGCCACTGACCACGGCGACAAGCGCCGCAGCGCCCCGCGGACGCATCGCCAGCTGCGCGAACGCCGAGGCCAGCCGCAGGCGCCGCGCGAAATGGTGGCGCCACTGCATGCAATAGCGGCGGCTGACCTCGCGCTGCCACGCCACGGCTGACAGTTCCGAGCGCCGCTCGCTGCGCAGCAGCTGTGCGCACAGCAGCGAGGCGGACTGCAGTGCCATGCTCATGCCCTCGCCGATGATCGGATGGGCCTCGCCGGCGGCATTGCCAATGCGCAGCAGCCCATCGGTGGCGCTCAGGCGAACGCCGGGGTCCAGGGGACCCGCCGACAGCCACGGCCCATCGCGAGAGGCCGGCCGCAAGGCCCGCTGCACGCCCCCACACGCCCGCCGCAGCATGGCTTCCACCACGTCCCCGGCCGCGCTGCCCGGCGACGCGGCCCGCCAGGCCTCCAGTCGATCACGCCGGACACAGCAGGCCACCGTGGTCACGCCGCCATCCGCCACCACCATGCCCCCGTAGCCGCCATCAAAACAGAGCACCGGCAGCAGGCCCTCCTGCAGCGCAGCACCGCGGAAGTTGGCCTTGAAGGCCAGCAGGTCGGCACCGCTGCGCTGGCCGCGCCGGTGCGGTCGCTCGGAAGGCAGCGACTCCCACGAGCCATGCGCGGCAATGGCCACGGGCGAGTGCAAGCTCAGGCTTGCGCCGGCATCCGCACCGCGGAGTTCGCAACGCCAGGCACCCGCGCCGCCTTCGAGGGCTTTGACGGTCCACGGCTGGAACACCTGGGCGCCAGCGGCCAGTGCCTCTTCCAGCAACAGGGTGTCAAGCGTTTCACGACCGAGCGCCCGGCCCCAGGCATAGCCCGGGTGTTCAGCGGCTGGCAGGTCGGCGGTGAGGGTGTGTTCACCGCACATCAGCGCGACCTGGCGCAGCTCCGGCCCCGCGGCGTCCTCGAACGCCGCGCCGATCCCCAACGCGTCGAGCAGTGGCCGGTTGCTGGCGGCCATGCACTCGCCACACACCTTGCGGCGGGGAAAGGCCTGCTTTTCCACCAGGGCCACCGACCAGCCGGCGCGTGCCAGCCAGATGGCCGCAGCCGATCCGGCGGGTCCGGCCCCGATGATGACGGCGTCAAAGCTGGTTTCCATCAGGTCACCTCGATCGGCTCGGCGCGGAAACAATGACTGAACAGGCCCGCCGAGGACTCCTGCGTCTGCCAGACATCCCCGACATCCGGCCACAAGGTTGTAAGCTCGTTGCCGCGAAAACCGGCCCTCACGCTCAGCACGGCGTCTACACGCGTCACCGGGCCTGCGCCAATGGCACCAACCAGGTGACTGCCGGCGAGTGCCACGCGTGCGCGGCGCGGCTCGCAGGCAAAGAAGCGTTCGCCCCGTGCCGCAATCGCGGCGAGCAACGCAGTGAGCCGACTCCCTTCAAAGTGATGCAGGAACAGGTTGGTCACGATCAGGTCCCAATGGGGCGCCTTGTCGCCGGATGCCTGGCTTTCGACAGGCCGGGCCAACCAATCGAAGACATCGGTGATGTCGGTCGAGACCGTCCATCCCAAGGCCGTGAAGCCGCGCAAGGTTTCGGGCGCAAGCAACGCCTGTGCATCAAGCAGCGTCAATTCGATCTTCGGCCAGCGCGCTGCGAGCGAACGCGCCACGCCGAGCATCAGGCTGCCGTCGCCAGCGCCAAGCTCAAGTACGCGCCGTAGCGGCATTTTTTGCCACGACGATGTCATGTCCTTCAAGGCGCGCACCACAACGGAACGTGTCCCCATGGCTCGGTGGACGCGCCGCAGGTCGCGGCGCGAGCGCAACGCGGCCGGATCGTCACTGGCCAGGCCGTCGAGCACTTCGGGGGCGACGATGCGGTTCATCACCGGCTCACCCGCAACAAGGCGCCATGGCAGCTGAATCCCGCGCCAAACGAGGACAGCCACCACCAGCCATCGGCTACATCGTCAGCCAGGGCTGCCTGCAGCACGAAATAGACAAACGCGCTGGACAGGTTGCCGTACTCTCGCAGCATGGCCGCGCTGTGCCGCAGCGCCTGCGGGTCAAGCCCGACTTCACGCTCCACGGCAAGCAACACGTCGCGCCCGCCGGCATGCAGGATCCAGGCACGCAGATCCGTCGTCTGCAGACCCGCGCGGCCCAGCACGGTATCGAGCACCTCGTGCGCGGCCTGGGCGGCCAGCCCCGGCACGGCGCGCGTCAGGATGTTGCGCAACATGCCGTCGCGCTGCTCGAACATCAGTGCCTTGCGTTGTCCGGGGTCGGTCCGAGTCGTGCTGTCAACCCACTCAATACGACGGGCGCCGGGTCGGGCCTGGCGCGACAGGACGGCCGCACCGGCACCGTCTCCGAACAGGCAGGCACTGATCAGAACACCCGGATCGTTGTCAAGGTACATGGCCGCACTGCTGACTTCGACACAGATCGACAGCACATGCTCGCAGGCGCCAGAGCCCAGCAATGCGCGGCCGAGCGAAAAATTCGGCAGCGCGGCGGCGCAGCCCTGCCCCACCAGGTCAAACCCCTGCACGTCACGCCGAAGGCCAAGACGCTCGATGACATGGCCTGAAAGCCCCGGACGCAGGTAGCCGGTGCACGTGCTGATGACCACGGCGCCGATGTCACCGGGTGTCAGCCCGGCGTCGGCCAGCGCGCGTTGGCCGGCATCCGCCGCCAGCGCGGGCGCATGGGCCAGAAAGCGCTGGCTCAACGTGTTGGGGTCGATCGTGAAGACCTCCGCCAGCGAGCCCACGGCCAGCCGCCGGGCCTCGATGCCATTGTCTCGCTGCAACACCGTGCGCGCGACGAAATGCGCGCGCGCATCGAGCCGGCCATACCAGTCGGACTGTTCAAATGCGTCCAGGCATTCGGCCTTGGTGTAACGAGCGGGCGGGGTGGCGGTACCCACGCCACGAAAGTACATGGAGGATGGCGCGGCCATGGCCCCTGGAGATTGCGTGAGGTGCATCGGAAAAAGCCTTGTCAAGAAGCCAGCCGGTCGGGAAAAGAGGTCAGCCTCAGACGCACGAGAGCGCGGTCGTCAAGGCAGTGGCTGGCCAGGAGGGCACCTAGGCGGCGACCACGTCTCTGACATCGCCGACCGATGCCCCGATGACCTCCCGGGCGATCGCGGTCTCCTGCGCCGTGCGGGTCTCGGCGACCAGCACGATCTGACCTTGTGAAACCGCATCGCGCACCATGTCGGACAGCCAGCTGTCCTTCATGTCATCGCCGGATGCGCCCGCGGCCCGAGGATCGGCCGTTGCACCGGCCGTGGCGCCGACCACGCCGCCGATCGCCGCACCCCATCCCAGCATTGCCAGCGGCGCGATCAGCGGACTGGCGATGAACAGCGTCACGTTCGCCGCCACCAGCGCAACCTCCGCCAGGGCGCCCAGGCCGGTACCCACCGCGGTTCCGATGGCGCCGTCCACCAGCACGTCTTTCAGCACAGCGTTGCTGTCTCCTTTCGGCATCGGCGCGGACGGTACCTCGTCGGTTTCATAGATACGCAACTGTGCGGGTGGCAGGCCCCGCACGACCAGTTCGTCCCGCGTGGCCCTCGCCTCGTCGCAAACAGCAAAGAAGCCTGAAACATGGTGGCTGGTCTGATTCACGGGGTACCCCTTGATGGAGCCGGTCCGCGACCAGCCATGCCTGAATCTAGGGCCCGATCCCCGTCGGGTCTGTGCAGTGCCGCACGTCTTGCGCCGGGGCTCGCCCGCGCACAGACGCGCAACCGGCGCCCCCTGAGGTCAACGTTGCTGCGTGCGGTCCCTGTCCGGATGGACGCAGACGGACATTTCATTGAAGGCTTGTCATGACGGTCATCCCAGCGCCCCGGGCAGACCCGCACGGGATGGGCCCGGGAGTTCTGCGGGCTTGCGGGAACCGAAGGCGTTGGCATAAGCCCAGGTGAACTCCGCGCCGATCAGGAAAATCTGCGCCGAGTAGTACACCCACAGCAACACCACCACCAGCGAGCCGGCGGCACCAAAGCCCGAGACCACCCCGCTGCGCCCGAGGTAGACGCCGATGAGCGACTTGCCCAAAGTGAAGAGCACGGCAGTAAACAACGCGCCGATCCACACATCTTTCCATTGCACGCGCACGCGCGGCATGACCTTGTAGATCAACGCAAAGGTGACCGCCACCAGCACAAAGCCACCGATGGCGCTGGCGGCCGAGGCCACCGCGAGCCAGCCGCCGAAGACCGGCTCCAGCCATCGCCCCATAAGCGCCAGGGTGGCGCTGACGACCAGCGACACGGTCAGCAGGAAGCCGATCGCCAGAATCATGCCGAACGAGAGCAGGCGCGCGCGAACCAGGCTGAACCAGCCTCCGGGCCGCGACGGCGTGGGTGCCCGCCAGATGCGGTCCAGCGCGTCCTGCAGTTCGCTGAACACCGTGGTCGCCCCTACAAACAGGAGCACCGCGCCGAGCACCGTGGCAGCAACCCCCTCGGCCGGTTTGTGCACACTGGCCAGCAGGCCCTGCACGGCCTGTGCGCCCCCTTCGCCCATCAGCGAACGCAGCTGCGCCGAAATCTCGCCGCGTGCGGCATCCTCGCCGAAGACCAGCCCGGCCACCGCAATCACGATCAACAGCAGGGGCGCCAGCGAGAACAGCGTGTAATAGGCCAGCGCGGCGCCCATGCTCAAGGCGTAGTCGTCGAGCCAGGAGCGACTCATCTGCCTGAGCATGATCCACCATGCATCCAGGCTCAACGGCATGGAACCAGCCACGGCTGCTTGTCCTTCGGCGTGTCCGTCAGGCCGCGTGCTTCTTCACCCAGGTGACATAGCGGTCCATCCAGCTTTGCAGGAACTTCCGGCTGTCGTCACCCAGGCTCCCGTCCGCCTTGAAAAGCTCTTCCGTCGCCTTGATAAAGACTTCGGGCTGGCCCAGGGTCGGAACATCCAGGTACGACAGGATGTTGCGCAGGTGCTGCTGGGCCATGGCCGTGCCCATCGCGCCGACGGAAACGCCCATCACGCCGGCCGGCTTGCCGGTCCAGGCACTTTTGCCGTACGGGCGCGAGGCGTGGTCCAGCGCATTCTTGAGGACGCCAGGGATGGAGCGGTTGTATTCGGCGGTGACAAACAGCAGGCCCTGGGCGGCGGTGATCTCGGCCTTCATTCGCTTCACGGAATCCGCCTGGTTGGCGTCATCGTCCTGGTTGTAGAGCGGCAGGTCACCGATCTCCACGTGCCTGAACGAAAAGTCCGGCGGCGCCAGCAAGGCCACGGCACTGGCCAGCTTGCGGTTGAAGGAATCGCGACGAAGGCTGCCGACGAGGACGGCAATCTGGAACTGGGACATGGATCTCTCCTGCACATCAATAGGGCACCGTGGCGCCGGGACCCGAATCCTGTCGCGCAAACCGCCGAAGCGCTGTGCGATGGCGCACACAGGGCCTCTCAGAAGATCCTGCTTTGATAGCATGAAATGACCATTTTACGATGGGAAATAGCCAATCTACCCCTGAAAATCGGATCCGAGCCGATGGCCGCGATGCAGAAGGCACCGCAGCACCTGCTGCCGACACACCAAGGACCGTGCGCGGCCCCCCGGCGCATTCGCGCCATGTTCGCCAGGGCACAGATCGGCGCGGCAACCCGCCCTACGCTGGCGGATCGCCCGGTGAGGCCCGAGCACACCATCGGTCCCGCCCGTCTGCCCGCTTTCCACGACCCGCCCATCCGTTCCCGAGGACCGCCCATGCCCGCTCCGACCGCCGCCAGATTGGCCACAGGCTTCCCCCGCCCGGGCCGCGGCCGTCCACATGCAGCCGCCTGCGCCCTGGGCCTGCTGCTCCTGGCCCTCGGGGGCTGCGGCGAGATGGCCACGCTGTCGGTTGCCGACGGCACCGGGCCCCGCCCGACCCTGCCGGCCCCCACGTCCAGGCTGATTCCCACCGTGAACATCGCGCCGGCGGTGGGCTGGCCGCCCGGCGCCACGCCCGAGCTTGCGCCGGGCACCCGGGTCAATGCCTTTGCCGCCGGTCTGGCCCATCCGCGCTGGCTGCTGGTGCTGCCCAATGGCGATGTGCTGGTGGCCGAGACCAACGCGCCGCCCAAGCCCGACGACGCGACCGGCATCAAGGGCTGGATCATGGGCCTGGTGATGGCACGCGCCGGGGCGGCCGTCCCCAGCGCCAACCGGATCACCCTGCTGCGCGACACCGACGGCGACGGGGTGGCGGATCGGCGCTCGGCGTTCCTGGAGGGGCTGCACTCGCCCTTTGGCATGGCGCTGGTGGGCAGCACCCTGTATGTCGCCAACTCCGACGCGGTGCTGGCATTCCCGTATGCCACGGGCGACCTGCGCATCACGGTGCCGGGCCGGCGCGTGATCGAATTGCCGGCCGGGCCGATCAACCACCACTGGACGAAAAGCCTGATCGCCAGCCCGGACGGCACCAGGCTTTACGTGACGGTGGGCTCGAACAGCAACGTGGCCGAACGCGGCATGGCGGTGGAGGCCGAACGCGCCGCCATCTGGGAGGTCGACCTGCGCAGCGGGGCCCATCGCCTGTTTGCCACCGGCCTGCGCAACCCGAACGGCATGGCTTGGGAGCCGACCACCGGCGCCTTGTGGACCGTGGTGAACGAGCGCGACGAGCTGGGCAGCGACCTGGTGCCTGACTACCTGACCTCGGTGCGCGACGGCGGCTTCTATGGGTGGCCGTACAGCTATTTCGGCCAGCACATCGATGCCCGGGTGACGCCACAGCAACCCGAGCTGGTGGCAAAAGCACTCGTGCCCGACTACGCGCTGGGGCCACACACCGCCTCGCTCGGCCTGGCTTCGTCCACCGGCACGACGCTGCCACCACCCTTTGCCCACGGCATGTTCATCGGGCAGCACGGCTCGTGGAACCGCCAGCCGCACAGCGGCTACCAGGTGGTGTTCGTGCCGTTTGCCCGCGGCCAGCCTGCGGGCCCGCCCGTCGCGCTGCTGACCGGCTTTCTCAGCGCACAGGGCAGCGCCTATGGGCGCCCGGTCGGCGTGGCGCTGGACCGGCAAGGCGCTCTGCTGGTGGCTGACGACGTGGGCAATGTGATCTGGCGCGTCAGCGCCACACGGCCGGCTTCCGCCCCCTGAGCGACAACCCCTTTCGTGCCACACCCAACGATTTCACTCCCCCAACAAGGACCCGCATCATGCACCACATCACCACCCCGGACAACACCCGCCTGTACTTCAAGGACTGGGGCGCCGGCCGCCCGGTCATCCTGATCCACGGCTGGCCGCTGTCGGCCGACAGCTGGGACGACCAGGCCCTGGCCATCGCCGAGGCCGGCCACCGCGTCATTGCCTACGACCGGCGCGGCTTTGGCCGGTCGTCGCAGCCCTGGAGCGGCTACGACTACAACACCCTGTCCGACGACCTGGCCGAGGTGATCCGGCAGACCGGCGCGACCGACGCCACGCTGATCGGCTTTTCGATGGGCGGCGGCGAAGTCGCCCGCTATATGTCGCGCCACAACGGCCAGTCGGTGATCAAGGCGGCGCTGGTGTCGTCGGTGCTGCCGTTCCGGCTGCAGACGGCCGACAACCCGGGCGGCACCGAGCAAGGCGCCTTCGACCAGACGGCGCAGGCCCTGCGGGACGACCGGGCCCGCTTCTTCACCGGCTTCTTCGAGAAATTCTTCGGCGTCAGCGCCACTGCGTGGCCGGTGAGCGACGAACTGCTGCAATGGGCGCGCGGCGTCGCGATGCAGGCCAGCCTGCGGGCCACGCTCGAATGCCTGAAGTCGTTCTCCAGCACCGACTTCCGGGGCGACCTGCCGGCCTTCACCATGCCCACGCTGCTCATTCACGGCACCGCGGACCAGACAGTGCCGATCGACGCCTCGGCACGCGCCGCCCTGCCGGGTCTCGCCCACGGCGCCCTGATCGAGTACGAGGGCGCGCCCCACGGCCTGTTCGCCACCGACAAGGCGCGGCTGACCCGCGACCTGCTGGCCTTCCTGGCTGACTGAGGCCGGCGTGCGCCGGCCCCTTCCGCGCGTGACTGAGCCGCGCCGTCCCTTTCAAACCGCCTGAGGAACACCCCATGTCCGATGAATCCCGTTGCCCCTTCCCCGGCGCAGCCCGCCCCCAAAGCCTGGCTGACGCCCCGACCAATGCAGGCTGGTGGCCGAACCAGCTGAAGCTCGACAGCCTGCGCCCACACGGCGGCTCGAACCCGTTGGGCCCGGCGTTCAACTACGCCGAGGCCTTCCAGCGCCTGGACCTGGACACCGTGATCCGCGACCTGCACGCCCTGATGACCGACTCGCAGGCCTGGTGGCCGGCGGACTATGGCCACTACGGCCCGTACTTCATCCGCATGGCCTGGCACAGCGCCGGCACCTACCGCATCGCCGATGGCCGCGGCGGTGCGGGCTCCGGGGCGCAGCGGTTTGCGCCGCTGAACAGCTGGCCCGACAACGTGAGCCTGGACAAGGCGCGCCGCCTGATCTGGCCGATCAAGCAGAAGTACGGCCGCAACCTGTCCTGGGCCGACCTCATCGTGCTGACCGGCACCGTGGCGCTGGAATCGATGGGCCTGAAGACCTTCGGCTTCGCCGGCGGTCGCGCCGACATCTGGGAACCCGAAGACGATGTCTACTGGGGCTCCGAACGCGAGTGGCTGGGTGATGAGCGCCACAGCGGCGAGCGCCAGCTGGACAACCCGCTGGCCGCGGTGCAGATGGGCCTGATCTACGTGAACCCGGAAGGGCCCAATGGCCACCCCGACCCGCTCGGCTCCGCGCGCGACGTGCGGGAGACCTTCGCACGCATGGCCATGAACGACGAGGAGACCGTGGCCCTCACCGCCGGCGGACACACCTTCGGCAAATGCCATGGCGCCGCCGACCCGCGCCAATACGTCGGCCCGGAACCCGAGCGCGCCGGCATCGAGGAGCAAGGGCTCGGCTGGAAGAGCAGCTTTGGCAGCGGCTGCGGCGCCGACGCCATCGGCAGCGGCCTGGAAGGTGCCTGGACGCCCAGCCCGATCCGGTGGGACAACAGCTACTTCGAAACCCTGTTCGGCCACGAATGGGTCCTGACGAAAAGCCCGGCCGGCGCGCACCAGTGGACGCCCGCCGACCCCGCCGCAAAAGACCTGGTACCAGACGCCCAGGATCCGGCGCGCCGACACGCCCCGATGATGAGCACCGCCGACATGGGCCTGCGCATGGACCCGGTCTATGAGCCAATCTCACGCCGTTTCATGGCCAACCCGCCCTCACTGGCTGACGCGTTCGCACGCGCCTGGTTCAAGCTGACGCACCGCGACATGGGCCCGCGCACCCGCTACCTCGGGCCGCTGGTACCCAAGGAAGAGTTGATCTGGCAGGACCCGATCCCCGCGGTGGACCATCCGCTGGTGGATGCGCACGACCTCCCCGTCCTGAAAACCCGACTCCTCGCCAGCGGCCTGACCATTGCCCAGCTCGTGAGGACGGCCTGGGCGTCGGCGGCGACCTTTCGCGGCAGCGACAAGCGCGGCGGCGCCAATGGTGCACGCATCCGCCTGGCGCCGCAGAAAGACTGGGCGGTCAACCAGCCGGCCGAGCTGGCTGCCATCCTGCAGACGCTGCAAGCCATCCGGAACGACTTCAACGCGGCCCAGTCCGGCGGCAAGAAGATCTCGCTGGCCGACCTGATCGTGCTGGGCGGTGGTGCCGCGGTCGAGGCCGCGGCGAAGCAGGCGGGGGTCGAGGTGACGGTGCCCTTCTCGCCCGGGCGCATGGACACCTCACAGGCGCAAACCGACGTGGCCTCGTTTGCCGTGCTGGAGCCCACTGCCGACGGGTTCCGCAACTACCTGCAGCCTGGCCTCGACGGGTCGCCCGGCGAGCGGCTGGTGAACCGCGCCGCCCTGCTGACCCTGAGCGCGCCCGAGATGACCGTGCTGCTCGGTGGCCTGCGCGCCCTGGGCGCCAACGCCGGGCAGTCCCCGCACGGCGTGTTCACCCACCGCCCCGACACCCTGAGCAACGACTTCTTCGTCAACCTGCTCGACATGGGCACGGCCTGGCAGCCGTCGGCCACCACGTCAGGCGTGTACGAGGGGCGCGCCCGGACCACGGGCGAGCTGCGCTGGACGGGCACAGCGGTGGATCTGATCTTCGGCTCCAACGCCCAGCTGCGCGCGGTGGCGGAGGTCTACGCGAGCGACGACGCGCTGCCGCTGTTCGTGCAGGACTTTGTCGCCGCCTGGGCGAAGGTGATGAACCTGGACCGCTTCGATCTGCCGTGACTTAAGGCAACGCTGAATAGGTCCATGCTCAGGGGGTCGAGCGTGGTATGGCGATGAAACTACAGAACCTGGCGATGGCCACCGATCAACGTTCGGCATATGAGCACTACCGCAAGCCCACACGGCGCGACGAAGTCCCCAATACTATGAATGCCATCGTACCGTGGGCAGCACTTTGCGAGTTCATGAAGCCCCATTACCCAAGGCCGGCAACGGGCGCCCGCCCATCGGTCTGGAGCGCCTGTTGCGCATCCACTTCATCCAGCACTGGTTCACCCTGGCGCACCTGGCATGCGAGGAGGCGCTCTACGGCGGCTCCAGCCTGCACCGCTTCGTGGGAATCGATCTGGGCCGCGAGCCCATGCCCGATGGCACAACCTTGCTAAAGTCCTGTCGACTGCTCAATGAGCACAAACTGGGCGAAGCCCGGTTTGCCAAAATCGGGCAGGAGTTGCAGGCGCGAAGCTCCAAGGTCAACACCGGCACCATCGTGGATGCCACCATCATCGACGCCCCAAGCTCCGCCAAGAACGCCGACAAGGCAAGGGATCCCGAGATGCACCAGATCCGCAAGGGTTAACAATGGTATTTCGGCATGTAATTGCATATTGGTGCGGACAGTCAATTGGGCATGCCGCACAGCACCGTTTTCACGGCCGCCAACGTACATGACAAACACCCGATGCCTGACTTGTTGCACGGCAACGAGACAAGGGTCTACGGTGACTCGGCGTATGCCAGCCAGAAGGTGCTAAACGAGGGCAAGGCGCCCTAGGCACGGGACTTCACGAATCAGCGTGCCCGGCGAGGCGGCATCGTTGATGAAGCGGTGCGGGCAAAGAACCGCAACAAGTCGCGCATCCGCTCGCGGATGGGGCACGGGTTCGGCGTGGTAAAGCGGTTGTAGGGCTTTGGCAAAGTGCGCTACCGCGGTCTTGCCAAGAACGCGATGCGTGCGTTTACGCCTTGGCGTTGGCCAACCTATACCTTGGCCGACACCGATTGATGGCAGAGGTACGCCCATAAGGGAGGCAAACAGGCCGAAAGGATGGAAGCCAGACCCGATAGCCCTTCGGAGATGCCGGTCTGAGGCGCTTTTTAGTCGAATCAGGTCGTCATGAATCCGAACAGTGGTTTTGACGGGGCTTGTTCGGCATACCCCTGACACCATGGGCCGGGACACGACCTCATGTTGCGTGTGACCGCCATCTACATGTATCCAACTGCAAGCGAACAACTCCCTGTGGCGTCACCCGACACAACTGGTAAAGACACTCGGACTTCAGACCCGCTACGGGGTAGAATAACAGGCTTGTCGGAGCGTAGCGCAGTCTGGTAGCGCATCTGGTTTGGGACCAGAGGGTCGTAGGTTCGAATCCTATCGCTCCGACCATCGAATCAACAAAGGCCCGCTCAGTGGGCCTTTCAACCATCTGCCCGTAGCTCAACTGGATAGAGCAACGGCCTTCTAAGCCGTAGGTCGGGGGTTCGAGTCCCTCCGGGCAGGCCAACTGCACCCGTTGCGCGACAAGTGGATGCCCAACGCGCCGGGCATACAGTGCACGACCCCAGCCATTGCCAACATAGAATGCCGCAGGCGCCGGATGGGCCTGCGCCACTTTCCCAGGAGCCTTCTCATGCAAAAGATTCTGATTGCCATCGCTGCAACCCTGTTCGTCACCGGCGCGGCCCACGCCGCTGAAACCTGCGAGGCGCAGGCCACGGCGAAGAAACTGGCCGGCGCCGCCAAGACTTCGTTCATGAAGAAGTGCGAAGGCGATGCCAAGGCCTCGGACGCAGCCGCAGCCTGCGAGGCCCAGGCGAAAGAGAAGAAACTGGCTGGAGCGGCCAGCACCAGCTTCCTGAAGAAGTGCGAAGCCGATGCAAAGACCACCACTGCCGCCACTGCCTGCGAGGCACAAGCCGCTGAGAAGAAGCTCGCCGGCGCGGCCAAGACCAGCTTCGTGAAAAAGTGCGCCGCTGACGCCAAGTAAACGCTTCGGCAGGTCGGGCTCCGCACTGGTTCCGGCGGTGCCCCACCGCACCCTGACCGGGACGCGTGGTGCCTGCTCTATTGCATGCATCCCGCATTGAGCCACACCTATGGAACACGTTCGCCAGCATCCGGATCGACGATTGGTCCTCCAGTCGGCCATGGCGGCCGTGGTGGCCATGATGGGCCCGGTCGGGTATGCCGGAACATCGAGACCGCCCCTGGGTTTCACGGCAGTGCCCGCGTCACTGCGGGATGCTGTGGTCGTGCCACCGGAGTACGAATACCACGTGCTCTACCGTTGGGGCGACCCCACCGGCATCGGCTCCTCGCTGCCGGCTTTCAGGCCGGATGCCTCCAACACGGCGGACGATCAGGCCTTGCAAGCCGGCATGCACCACGATGGCATGCATTTTTTCCCGCTGGGAAGTGACGGGCGCCGCGCCTTGCTGGTGCTCAATCACGAATACACCGATGAGCACCAGCTTCACGCCGACGGCGCAGCCCCCCTGACCGCGGCCAAGGTGCGCAAGTCCCAGCACGCGGTTGGCGTCTCCGTGATTGAGATCGAACGTTTGCCCTCCGGCTGGCGCCAGGTGCTGCCCTCGGGCTACGCACGCCGCATCCATGCGCGCACCCCCATGCACATCGCCGGGCCGGCGGCGGGCAGCGCGCTCCTGCAGACAGCCGCCGATCCGAGCGGCCGGGAGGTACTGGGAACCCTGGCCAACTGCGCCATGGGCGTCACGCCATGGGGCACTTACCTGACCTGCGAAGAGAATTTCCACGGCTACTTTGGTGCCGACAAAAGCCGGGGCGGAACCAGCGACGCTGCGGCCCGACGTTATGGCACGACGCCGGGCGGCCAGTGGGTGGACTGGTACCGGTTCGATGAGAGTTTTGACGTGCTGAAGCATCCGAACGAGTCCCATCGATTCGGCTGGGTGGTCGAAATCGACCCGATGGATCCGGCCTCCACGCCCATCAAGCGCACGGCACTGGGCCGCAAGTGCACGGAAAGCGCCACCTGCACGCTGACGCGCGATGGCCGCGTCGCGGTCTACATGGGCGACGACGCACGATTCGAATTCATCTACAAGTTCGTCAGTCGCGACCGGGTGCGCCCCGGCGGCTATGCAGCGAATCGTGACCTGCTCGACCACGGAACCCTGTACGCCGCCCGCTTCGATGCCAGCGGCCAGGGTGCCTGGCTTGAACTGACGAACGGCGATAACGGCCATGCTGATCAGGCGGAAGTGCTCGTTCACGCACGCCTGGGCGCCAGTGCGCGCGGAGCGACGCCGATGGACCGACCCGAATGGGTAGCCATCCATCCCCGCACTGCAGAGGTGTTTGTCAGTCTGACCAACAACAGCCAGCGCGGCGCGCCGGGACGCCCGGCAGTGGACGCGGCCAATCCGCGCGCCAACAACCTGGGTGGCCACATCATGCGCTGGACCGAGGCCGGCGCAGACGCAGCCGCGACCACTTTCACCTGGAGCCACTTCGTTCTGGCCGGTGACCCGGCCGTACCTGGCACCGATGCGCGCTACCCTTCCCCCCAGGCCGATGCGTTCGGCGCGCCCGACGGCTTGCATTTCGACAGCGCGGGCCTGCTCTGGATCCAGACCGACATGAGTGGACAAGCCATCGGCAAGGGCACCTACGCGAACCTGGGCAACAACGCCCTGCTCTGCGCCGACCTGGCCACGGGCTCGATCAAAAGATTCCTGACCGGCCCCAACGGAAGCGAAATCACGGGGTGCGTGGTCACCCCGGATCGCTCAACGCTGTTCGTGAACATCCAGCACCCCGGCGAAACCAGCGATTCGGGTGGAGCGCGCGCCAACAGCGCGTGGCCTGATGGATCAGAACCGGGATCCGCCCGTCCCCGCTCCGCGATCGTGGCGGTGCGCCGGCGCAACGGAGGGGCCGTCGGCACTTGATTTCAAGCTAAATTTGCCATTTCCCAGCGTCGGATGGACCGAAATAGCTATCATACTTATAGCAAAAAATTTGTCCCGACTTGCACTATATTTCACATATAGTACGAGTCAGCACTTTATTGCTTTTTTTCAGCCTGCATGAAGCTTCATATCCTGGTGGGCAGCGTCACCCACATCGCCGCATCCGTCGCACAGGCCATTCAGTTGGACAGCGCGGATCGGGCCGCCGCCATCGATGTGCCAGAAGGACAAGGCGTGGCGTGGGCCCGACATGGGCTCCCGGCGGCCGTCCCGGCTTTCAACACCTCGGGTAAGCCATAGGGTGCGGAACCACCGATTTCCGATAAATTACTTTAAGCCTAAACAAAAGGAGACTTCCATGTCCAGTTCCCGCCGCCTCGTCCTGTCCCGCAGCGCGACCCTGATCGCCGCCGCATCCACCGGTCTTCTGCTGCCCGAGATCGTGCGTGCCCAAGGCGCCAAGGTCCGCATCGGCCTCATGCTGCCCTACACGGGCACCTTCGCCCAACTGGGTGTGGCCATCGAGAACGGCCTTCGCCTGGCCATCGACGAACAGGGCGGCAAGCTGGGCGGCCGCGAAATCGAATGGTTCAAGGTCGACGACGAATCCGATCCGTCCAAAGGCGTGGAAAACGCGACCAAGCTGGTGCAGCGCGACAAGGTGGACGTGATCATCGGCACCGTGCATTCGGGCGTACAGATGGGCATCCACAAGGTGGCCCGCGACACCGGCGTGCTGACCCTGATCCCCAACGCCGGGGTACATGCCGCCACACGTGCGCTGTGCGCGCCCAACGTCTTCCGCACCAGCTTCACCAACAGCCAGCCGACACTGGCGCTGGGCAAGGTTCTGGTGGACAAAGGCCTGAAGAAGGCCGTCTGGATCACCTGGAAATACGCAGCGGGCGACGAAGCCTTCGAGGGCTTCAAGGAGAGCTACACCAAGGCCGGCGGCACCATCGTCAAGGAACTCGGCCTGCCCTTCCCCAACGTGGAGTTCCAGGCCTTGCTGACCGAGATCGCCGCGATCAAGCCCGACGTCGTGGTCTGCTTCTTTGCCGGCGGCGGCGCGGCCAAGTTCATCAAGGACTACGCAGCAGCCGGCCTGAAAGGCAAGATTCCGCTGTATGGCTCCGGCTTCCTGACCGAGGGCGTGCTGGACGCCGCGGGGCCGGCCGCCGATGGCATTGTCACGACCATGCACTACAGCGACTCGCTCGACACCGCGCGCAACAAGAAATTCCGCCTCGACTACGCCAAGACCTACAAGAGCCAGCCCGACGTGTATGCGGTGCAGGGCTACGACACGGGCTTGCTGCTGATCCAGGGCGCCAACGCCGTCAAGGGCGACCTCAATGCCAAGCCGGCGCTCTACAAGGCCATGGAGGGTGCCGTCATTGACAGCCCGCGCGGCAAGTGGACCATGAGCAAGGCCCACAACCCGGTGCAGGACATCTACCTGCGCGTGGTCGAGAACAAGGAAAACAAGGTCATTGGTGTCGCAGCCAAGGCGCTCTCCGATTCGGGCGCCGGCTGCAAGATGGGCTGAGGCACGACCCGACAGCTCTAGTGGAACTGAAGCGGCGGACTTTCTCCGCCGTTTTTCTTGACCCCCCGATGGACTTCGCCAATCTCCTCATCCAGATCCTGAACAGTGTCCAGTACGGCCTGGTGCTTTTCATGCTGGCCGCCGGTCTGACCCTGATCTTCGGCATCATGGGCGTGGTCAACCTGGCGCATGGCAGCTTCTACATGCTGGGCGCGTATCTGGCGTATTCGCTCTCCGGCTTGTTCGGCAGCCTGACGCTGGCCATCCTGGGCGGCGCGGTGCTGTCGGTCGTGTTCGGCCTGGCGCTCGAATGGCTGCTGTTTCGCCACTTCTACCAGCGCGACCACCTGGACCAGGTGCTGCTGACCTTCGGCCTGATCTACATCTTTGAAGAAGTGCGCTCCATGCTTTGGGGCGACGACGTGCACGGCGTGCCGATCCCGGACTTCCTGGGGGCCTCGATCCCGCTGACCGACACCCTGTCCTATCCCGTGTACCGGCTCTTCATGTCCGGTGTGTGCATCGTGCTGGCCATCGGCCTGTACCTGCTGATCTCGAAAACACGGCTGGGCATGAAGATCCGCGCCGGCGCGTTCAACCGCGACATGACCGAGTCGCTGGGCATCAACATCAAGCTGATCCACGCCATCGTCTTCGCACTCGGCGTGGCGCTCGCGACCGTGGCCGGCATGGTCGCGGCGCCGATTTCCAGCGTCTACCCCAACATGGGCTCGCAGGTGCTGATCATGTGCTTCGTAGTGGTGGTGATCGGCGGCATCGGCTCGGTGCGCGGCGCGCTCATCTCCGCCCTGCTGGTCGGCCTGGTTGACACCTTCGGCAAGGTGCTGTTGCCACAGGTCTCGGGCATGCTGGTCTACATGCTGATGGCGGCCGTGCTGCTCTGGAAGCCTGAGGGCCTGTTCAAGCAATAACCGGATCAAGATGAGCAGCCCGAAAGCCAACCTCGAAGTCCTGCCGCGCAGCATCCAGTTCGTGCTCGGGCTGGGCGCGGTCGCGCTGCTGGCCTTCCCCTTCGTGGGCACCGAGTTCTACACGCAGATGGTCACGCGGATGATGATCCTGGGCATCTTCGCCATGAGCCTGGATCTGCTGCAGGGCGTGACTGGCCTGGTGTCGCTGGGCCATGCGGCTTACTTCGGCCTGGCGGGTTACGCGCTGGCGTTCCTCACGCCGCAGGGCGAGGCCGTCAGCCTGTGGTGGACCCTGCCGGTGGCGGTGCTGGTCTCGGGGCTGGCTGCGCTGGTGATCGGCTTCTTCGTGGTGCGCACCCACGGCATCTACTTCATCATGGTGACGATGGCGTTCGCCCAGATGATCTTCTTCCTGTTCTTCGACAACAAGGCGCTGGGCGGCTCGGACGGCCTCTACATCAACTTCAAACCCGACGCCACGCTGTTCGACCTGGAGAACAAGCGCGTGTTCTATTACTTCACGCTGGCCTGCCTGCTGGGCGTCTATGCGTTTCTGCGCCGCCTGCTCTGGAGCCCGTTCGGCCGTGCCCTGGCCGGAATTCGCGTCAACGAGCACCGCATGCGCGCCATGGGTTTCGGCACCTTTGGCTACAAGCTGACTGCCTTCACGCTGGCCGGTGCGCTGGCCGGGCTGGCCGGCTACCTGTGGGGCGCACAGACCGGCTACGTGAACCCCGAACTCATGGGTTTCCACATGAGCGCACACGCCATCATGATGGTGATCCTCGGCGGCATGGGCAATTTTGCGGGCGCGATCGTCGGCGCCTTTGCTTTCGAATACGTGCTGCACGCGCTGAAAGATCTGCCCGCCATCGGTGCCTTCAACACCGGCAAGCACTGGCAACTCTGGATGGGCCTTTTCATCGTGGCCGTCGTCATCCTGGCGCCGCGTGGCTTGCTGGGCCTGGTTGAACGCTTCCTGAACCGCAAGGAGGACCGCGATGAGTGAGGTCCTCCTTTCAGCGACAAGACTGACCAAACGCTTCGGCGGTCTGGCGGCGGTCAATGAAGTGTCGGTGGACCTGTGGCGCGACCGCATCCATGCGGTGATCGGCCCCAATGGCGCCGGCAAGTCCACACTGACCAACCTGTTGTCCGGCGACCTGCCAACCACTTCAGGCCAGATCACGCTGGCCGGGCGCGACGTGACCGGCTGGTCACCCGAGAGAATCTCGCGCCAGGGACTGGGCCGCAGCTACCAGAAGACCAACATCTTTGCGCCCTTCACCGTCTGGGAAAACGTGCGCCTCGCCGCCCAGTCGCGCGATGCGCAACAGCCCTGGAACCCGCTGCGCTGGCTTCAGATTGCCGGCAAGTCCGCCACGGCGCTGGCGCGCGCCACCCGTGCCATCGAACTCGCCGGGCTGGAAAGCCGGCGCAACGTGATCGCCGGCGCCAGCAGCCACGGTGAGCAACGCCAGTTGGAGATCGCCATGACCCTGGCCACCGAGCCGCAGGTGCTGCTGCTCGATGAACCGCTGGCCGGCATGGGCGTGGCCGAGGCCGAGCGCATGGTCGAGTTGCTGCTCAAGCTGAAAAAGGATCACGCCATGCTGCTGGTCGAGCACGACATGGATGCCATCTTCGCGCTGGCCGACCATCTGACGGTGATGGTCAACGGCCAGGTCATCGCCAGCGGCTCGCCTGCTGCGGTGCGCGCCGACCGTGGCGTGCAGGCGGCCTACCTCGGGGAAGAACACTGATGGCCGTTGCAACCGCCGACCTGCCGATCCGCGCCACCGGCCTCCACACGTACTACGGTGCCAGCCACATCCTGCGCGGCGTGGACTTCACCGTGCAGCGCGGCGAGACCATCGGCCTGATGGGCCGCAATGGCATGGGCAAGAGCACCCTGCTGAAATCCATCATGGGCCTGGTCAAGCCCCGCGCCGGCGCGGTCGAAATCATGGGGCGCAACATGACCGGGCGCCCGCCGTACGAGGTGGCCCAACTCGGCATCGCCTATGTGCCCGAAGGCCGGGGCATCTTCGGCAACCTGAGCGTGGTCGAGAACCTGAAAATGGCCGCGCGCGCCGGCACCCGAGGCCAGCGCGACTGGACCTACGAGCGCGTGCTCGAGACCTTCCCTCGACTGAAAGAGCGCCTGGGGCACGGCGGCCAGCAACTCAGTGGCGGCGAGCAGCAGATGCTCACCATCGGGCGCGCGCTCATGACCAACCCCGACGTGCTGATTCTGGACGAAGCCACCGAAGGCCTGGCCCCGCTGATCGCGCGCGAAATCTGGCGCATCTGCGGCCTGATCCGTGAAAGCGGCATCAGCAGCGTCATCGTCGACAAGAATTGGAAACACGTCACCCAGATCACCGACCGCAACGTCATCCTGGTCAAGGGCGAGGTGGTGTTCGAAGGCACATCCAACACCTTGCTGGCCCAGCCCGAGTTGCTGGCTCAGCACCTGGGCGTCTGAACGCCCCGGCGCCCTCGCGGGTTCAAACCAGCGGACGCAACTCCCGCGCCGCGTCCAGCAACAGCGGCAGCAGGTCGCGCCGAATCGCAGCAGTTTCCAGCCGCGCGGGCGGTGCCACCACGTTCAACGCCGCCACCGTCTTGCCCTGCATGTTGCGCACCGGCACGGCCAGGGCGTGGATGCCGAGTTCATGCTCTTCACTGGCCACGCACCAGTCATCTCGGCGAGCCTGCTCGATCAGCGCGCGAAAGGCCGCTGGCTCCACGACGGTGCGGGGCGTCAGGCGCGGCAGGGCCCGGTCGCCGCCCTCCCCGGCCATCCAGGCTTCAAACTCCGCCGGTGGCAGCGAAGCCAGCAGCACGCGCCCGGTGGAGGTGGCGTGCGCCGGCAGCCGGGCGCCCAGATGCAGGCCGTAGGCCAGCAGCCGCAACTGCCCGCTGCGTGCCACGATCACCACCTCCGCGCCGTCCAGCACCACGGCTGAGAAGGATTCCTGCGTTTGCGCCGCCAGCCGGTTCAGCGTGGGCTGCAGCACCCGCGGCAAGCGCGCCGACGCCAGGTAGCTGCCGGAAAACCGCAACACCTTGGGCGCCAGCCAGAAATGGCTGCCGTCGGTCTCCAGATAGCCCAGGTGCGCCAGCGTGAGCAGGTGGCGACGCGCCGCGGCGCGGGTGAGGCCCGCGCGTTGCGCGGCCAGCGTGGCGTTCAGACGCTGGCGTTCGGTGTCGAAACTCTCCAGCACCGCCAGCCCTTTGGCCATGCCTTCGATGAAGTCGGCCTTCGCGATGTCCATGGCATTGCTCCACATCAAGTCTTGCGCGGTGATCGCGCACTGCGCACGATGATCGCACAAACACCACACGGGCCGGTGGCGCTGGAGCGGCGGCGTCCGTACAGTTGGGCCCACCCCTTTCAACACCCACAGGAGACACCCCATGCGCACCCAGGTAGCCATCATCGGCGGCGGCCCATCCGGCCTCATGCTCTCGCAACTCTTGCATCTCAAGGGCATCGACACCATCGTGCTGGAACGCCAAAGCCGCGAATACGTGCTCTCGCGCATCCGCGCCGGCGTGCTGGAGCATGGTTTCGCCGAACTGATGCGGGAGGCCCAGTGCGGCGAGCGCATGGACCGCGAGGGCGAGATCCATGAAGGCTTTTTCATCGCCGACAACGGCGCGATGCGCCGCGTGGACCTGCACAAATACAGCGGAGGCAGTTCGGTGGTGGTCTACGGCCAGACCGAACTGACGCGCGACCTGTACGAAGCCCGCGACAAGATGAACGGCGTGGTCATTCACAACGCGGAAGACGTTCAGCCACACGACCTCAAGAGTGCCACCCCCTATGTCACCTACCGCATGGGCGACGAGATCGTGCGCATAGACTGCGACTACGTCATTGGTGCCGACGGCTTCCACGGCGTGAGCCGCAAATCGATCCCGCGTGACGTGCTCAAGGAGTACGAGAAGGTGTACCCCTTCGGCTGGCTGGGCGTGCTCTCGCGCACCAAGCCGGTGTCGCCCGAGCTGATCTACGCCCGGCACGAGCGCGGCTTTGCGCTGTGCTCGCTGCGCTCGCAGGTGCTGAGCCGCTACTACATCCAGGTGCCCCTGAGCGAAACGGTTGAGGACTGGTCCGACGAGGCCTTCTGGGCCGAACTCAAGCGCCGCCTGCCCGCGGACGTGGCCGCGCGCCTGATCACCGGGCCCTCGATCGAGAAGTCGATTGCCCCGCTGCGCTCCTTCGTCGCCGAGCCGATGCGCTACGGCAACCTGTTCCTGGCGGGCGACGCCGCCCACATCGTGCCGCCCACCGGCGCGCGCGGGCTTAACAGCGCCGCTTCCGACATCTATTACCTGTACCACGCCATGCTGGCGCACTACCAGGACGGTGACGACACCGGCCTGGAGAACTACTCTGCCAAGGCCCTGGCCCGCGTTTGGAAGGCGCAACGTTTCTCTTGGTGGATGACCACGATGCTGCATACCTTCCCGGACAACATCGCTTACGACCACAAACTGCAGGACACCGAGCTGGCCTACCTGTTCTCCTCCGAGAGGGCCCAGGGCTCGCTGGCGGAGAACTACGTCGGCCTGCCGTTCTGATCGACGCGCCCAGTGCTGCCACGCCCGCAATGAGGCCATGCTGTCGCCCTGGCGCTGGCCTTGCGCCTGTTCTTTGAGGTAAATTCAACAGTGCCCAGCGTCCGCTGGTCTGTTTCAGCTATTTATTTCATAGTAACGAGAGACTCATGGCCACCGCTTCGACCGTACCCCCAAGCCCCGCTGCTGCGCCCCCCCTCAAGCCCCTGCGCGGCGTGCGGGTGCTCAGCCTGGCACTGAACCTGCCCGGCCCGGGCGCGCTGATGCGCCTGCGCGCCATGGGAGCCACCTGCACCAAGGCCGAGCCGCCCGCGCCCAGAAACATGCCGGCTGGCACCTCCGGCGACCCCATGGGCCAATACAACAAGGGCGCCTACACCACGCTGCACGCCGGCATCAAGGTCATCAGCGTTGACCTGAAGACCGACAAGGGCCAGGCCGCGCTGCACAAGGCGCTGGAGCGCACCGACGTGCTGCTGTCGTCCTTTCGCCCCTCCGCGCTTGAGAAGCTCGGCCTGGGCTGGAAGACACTGCACAAACGCCACCCGGCGCTGAGCCACGTCGCCATCGTCGGCGCGCCTGGCGCCCGCGCCGAAGAACCCGGCCATGACCTCACCTACCTCGCCGACAACGGCCTGGTGACCGGGCTGGACCTGCCCGCCACCCTGTTTGCCGACATGGGCGGCGCGCTGATGGCCAGCGAGGCGGTGCTCAAGGCGGTGCTGGCCCAGCGGCTGGGCAAGACCGGCAAGGGCAGCTTTCAGGAGGTCGCCCTGTCGGAAGCCGCCGCCTGGCTGGCCCTGCCGCGGCACTGGGGTCTGACCCTGCCGGGCGGCGCGGTCGGCGGCGCGCATGCAGGGTACAAGGTCTATCCCTGCAAGGACGGCCGCGTCGCCGTGGCCGCTCTCGAGCCCCACTTCGCGGCCGCGCTGTGCGCCGCGGCCGGCGTGCCCATGGCCAGCCTGATGACCCTGTTTGCCCCCGCCACGCATGCCGCGATAGCCGCATTCCTGCTCACGCAGACCTGCAAGCAGCTTGACAGGCTCGGTGTGGAGAAGGACATCCCGCTGCACACGATGGGTGGATGACCGGAGGGCCTTTGTCGCACGGCCAGCCGACGCGGTCGCATCACCTAAAATGCGCCATGCGTATCAAAACCCTCCTTCTCGTCGCCCTGCTTTCCGCCGCCTTTGGCGTGCAGGCCCAATCCACCCCCGCCAAGAAAGAACTCGCGGCGCGCATCGTCAAGCTGCAGATGCCCGGCATCGAGGGCCTGGCGCGCAACTTGGCTGAGCAGCCGGCCGCGGCCCTGCTGGAGCGTGCGGGGCAGATCCTGCAGGCACGCGTGCCCCCCGATCGCCAGGAGGCCGTCGGCAAGGAAATCCAGGCCGATGTGAAGAAATACGTCGATGAGGCCGTTCCCATCGTGCGGGACCGCGCGGCGAAACTCGCGCCCACCACGGTCGGCGCCGTGCTCGAAGAGAAGTTCACCGAGGACGAACTGCGCCAGGTGATTTCGGTCATGGAAAACCCGGCCTGGCTCAAGTTCCAGCAACTGGGCCCCGACATGCAGAAACCGCTCATGGAAAAGCTCATCGCGGACTCCCGCGCCCAGATCGAGCCGAAGATCAAGGCGCTGGAGCAGTCCATCGCCAAACGCCTGGGCATCCAGGAAGGCGCCGGTGCGGGCGCGAGCTCGGGCGCACCGGCCACGGGCAGCGCGGTCAACCCGGCCGGCCCGTTCAAGGGCAGCAAACCGCCGGCGACGAAGTAAATCGCCAGTTGCCCGGCAGGTTTGTCCACGGGCCCAACGATCAGGAGGGCATGCTGCACAGCGGCATGCCTTTTTTCTTTTGGGTGGATGGAGCCTGCCAAAGATGCCCACAGGGTTGTCGGATTCATCCATTGAGCCGCATGTGACCCCTCTGGCAGAGGCTTGATATTGCTGGCGAGCGACGTAAGATGGCGAACCGGCGGGCGCCTCTGGTGCTCCGGTTTTTGTCAGTCCTTCCGCTAGCCGGTCATCGTGGAAGATTTTCTGTATCCCGTGCGCAGCGCCATGATGCTTCAACCGAACCAGTTTGCCTTGTTCTTCACCGTTGCCTTGCTGGCGATCACGGCCTACTTCTTGTTGGGGTCGGTCCCCTTGCTGATACTGAAGCACGACAACCCGGTGGACTCCCGTTTCATCCGCTCGTTCTACATTACCTATTTCCGGATGGCCTTTGTCGCCGCAGTGGGTACCGCGGCGAGCTATGCCCTGGCGTCGCGAACCGGTTTTGCCGTCGGTGCCGCGGCGATCGCCACGCTGACCCTGGTTCTTCGCGCCCGACTGATTCCCCGGATGGACCGGCTGGGGATCCAGATCCAGGGGCAGGACGCCATCGCCATCCCGGAATTCCGCAGGATTCACAAGTCGGCGATTTTGATCAACACCGTTCAGCTCGGCGCCATCCTCGGGAGTCTGGGCTCGTTCTGATGGGTCCGCGGGGCGGATCGCGCCGCCAGCACCGGACCGGCCCCAGGACGCGAGGGCTACAGAGGCTCAAACGCTATCCTTTCAATAGCTTACAATGACCTTCCGACGCTGGAAAGTGGCCAAAAAAGCCCCCAAACCTGAAATAAACGCCTTCAACGCCCTTTGCGCTTGCCGCCACCCACCGGGCTGCCGGGACGGGTGCCCCCCGAGGCTCGGGGCGGCAGGCCGGTGTGCTGGGTCAGCAGGCGCCCTTTGACGGGCTCGGACTTGGGCGGTGCCACGCTTGAGTTCTTGCGCCGGGGGCTTTGGTAGGCACCGTCGTTCAAGGGCTGCCAGGTCGGAATCAGGTGCTGCTTGCCGTTTCCGATCAGGTCGGCGCGGCCCATGGCCTTCAGCGCGTCGCGCAGCAGCGGCCAGTTGGCGGGGTCGTGGTAACGCAGGAAGGCCTTGTGCAGGCGACGGCGCTTTTCGCCCCGCACCACGTCCACCTTCTCGCCGCGCTCATCGCGGTGCACGCCCTTGAGCGGGTTCAGGCCCGTGTGGTACATCGCCGTGGCGGTGGCCATGGGGCTGGGGTAGAAGGTCTGGACCTGGTCGGCGCGAAAGCCATTCTTCTTCAGCCAGACCGCCAGGTTCATCATGTCTTCATCGGTGGTGCCGGGGTGGGCGGCGATGAAATACGGGATCAGGAACTGTTTCTTGCCGGCCTCAAGGCTGAACTTGTCGAACAGCGTCTTGAACTTGTCGTAGGTGCCGATGCCCGGCTTCATCATCTTCGTCAGCGGGCCTTGCTCGGTGTGCTCGGGCGCGATCTTCAGGTAACCGCCGACGTGGTGCTGCACCAGTTCCTTGACGTACTCGGGGCTTTGCACGGCCAGGTCGTAGCGCAGGCCGGAACCGATCAGGATCTTCTTCACGCCCTTCAAGGCGCGCGCCCGGCGGTACATGTGGATCAGCGGGCCGTGGTCGGTGGTGAGGTTCTGGCAGATGCCGGGGTAGACGCAGCTCGGCTTGCGGCAGGCGGCTTCGATCTCGGGGCTGCGGCAGCCCAGGCGGTACATGTTGGCCGTGGGGCCGCCGAGGTCGGAGATGGTGCCGGTGAAGCCCTTGACCTTGTCGCGGATCTCCTCGATCTCGTGGATCACCGAGTCTTCGCTGCGGCTCTGGATGATGCGGCCTTCGTGCTCGGTGATCGAGCAGAAGGTGCAGCCGCCGAAGCAGCCGCGCATGATGTTCACGGAAAAACGGATCATCTCCCACGCCGGGATCTTGGTCGCGCCGTCATGGCTGCCGGCCTCGTCCGCGTAGCTGGGGTGCGGGCTGCGCGCGTAGGGCAGGTCGAACACATGGTCCATCTCGGCCGTGGTCAGCGGGATCGGTGGCGGGGTGATCCACACGTCGCGCGCCGTCGTGCCCTCGCCGTGTGCCTGCACCAGCGCACGGGCGTTGCCGGGGTTGGTCTCCAGGTGCAGCACGCGGTTGGCGTGCGCGTACAGCACCGGATCCGCCTTGACCTGCTCGTAGCTCGGCAGGCGGATCACGCTGCGGTCACGTGGCGGCACCTTGACGCTGCCCTTGCCATACAAGGCCGGGTTGGGCACAAAAGTCAGCGGCTGGACAGCACTTTTTGAACCCAATTGGCCACTTCCCAGCGTCTTTTGGTCATTGTCTGCTATTGAAACAGAAGTATCCTCGCGCTCGCAAGTGCTGCCCTGCTGTGCCGCCTGCTCGCTCGTCGTCTGGTACGGGTTGATATGCGACTCGACGCGGCCGGGCTCGTCCACCTGGCTGGAGTCGATCTCGAACCAGTCATGGCGGCTTTCGTCATCCGTGCGGCGCACGAAGGCGGTGCCGCGCACATCGGTGATCTTTTGCACCGGCTCCTTGGCCGCCAGCCGGTGGGCGATCTCGACCAGCGCGCGCTCGGCGTTGCCGTAGAGCAGCAGGTCGCACTTGGCGTCCACCACGATGGAGCGACGCACCTTGTCGCTCCAGTAGTCGTAGTGTGCGATGCGGCGCAGGCTGCCTTCGATGCCACCCAGGATCAGCGGCACGTCGTTATAGGCCTCGCGGCAGCGCTGGCTGTAGACGATGGCTGCGCGATCCGGTCGCTTGCCGCCCACGTCGCCGGGCGTGTAGGCGTCGTCGCTGCGGATCTTGCGGTCCGCGGTGTAGCGGTTGATCATCGAATCCATGTTCCCGGCGGTCACGCCCCAGAACAGGTTGGGTTTGCCCAGGGCCTTGAAGGCTTCGGCGCTGTGCCAGTTGGGCTGGGCGATGATGCCGACGCGAAAGCCCTGCGCCTCCAGCACCCGGCCGATCACGGCCATGCCGAAGCTGGGGTGGTCCACATAGGCGTCGCCCGTGACCAGGATGACGTCACAGCTGTCCCAGCTGAGTCTGTCCATCTCCGCGCGGCTCATCGGCAGGAACGGGGCCGTGCCGAAGCGCTTCGCCCAGTAGGGGCGGTAGCTGCTGATCGGCTTGGCGGCGCGCGCGAAGAAGGAGACGTCGATGGGGGCGTTCATGCGGTAAGGATGCGCTGAAAACGCGGTGTCCGGAGAGAGAGAGCTCCGAATTTTACGTTTTCAGCCCTGCCGCGAGCCCTCAAAGGTCTTTAAGCGCGGCGGCGACCTGGGCCTCGAACGCAGCGACATCGCCCAGCGCATTGGCGTTCAGCAGCGCCAGCTTGACCAGGAACAGCTCGGACTTGTCGGGTCCCGCCGCGTCGATGGCCGTGGCCAATGCGTCATAGACCTGCTCCAGGTGGGGCACGGAAAGGCTAGCGGAAGTGGACATGGTCAGACGCCTTTCTGGACTGAAACGGTTGTTGAAGCAGTGCCGCCCAGCGCGGTTGTAAGCGCGGATTGCAAACGGCCAGCGTCCAGGCTCATCCAGCGGGCACAGATGTGCTGGTCCGGGCGCAGCAGGTAGGCCGCGCCGCTGGCCCGCACGCCGTAGCGGGCGCGAAAGTGGCCGTCGGCATCGGCCAGTATCAGGTCGGCACCGGCCACCGGCTCGGCAGCGCCCACGGCGACCACGCGCAGCGGCACGCCCTTCAACCGGATTTCGGCGACCACCTTCTGCAGCGCATCGGGAATGGCCGGGCCTTCCGTGAAATACAACAGGTCAAAGCCGCCGCCCAGGTGATCCAGCAGGTAGTCGTCGGCCCCCAGGCGGATGTTCTGCGGCGGTGCGCCGTGGCCGGGGCCGACCTTGAACAGGAGGTTGTCGTCGCCCGAGCTGTTCAGCGGGGACTGCGTGTACTCGTGCGGCCGCGAGGTGCGCCAATGGTAGAGCGGTCCGACGAAGGGTTGGCTCAAGGAGAGCGACAGCACCGCGTCGCGCAGCAGGCGAAAACCCCGCGTCGGCGGCGTCATGAAGCGGGTGCTCTTGCCCGCTTCGTCGATGATTTCCCAGGCCGCGGCCACGCGCTCGCTGCTGTAGCTCTGCAGCAGCGACTCGGGCGCCACGCCCCGGGCGACAAAGGCCAGGCGCCAGGCCAGGCCCTGGGCGTCCTGCCAGCCGGTGTTGGCGCCGCGCACGCCGAAGATCGGCAGCATGTGCGCCGCATCGCCGGTGAACAGCACGCGGCCGTTCACGTAGTTGGGCAGCGTCAGGGCGCGCGCGGAATAGACCGAGCACCAGTCCATCTCCCAGGGCGTGCCGCCGTGGCCGATCATCGCCAGCTGGGCGTCGATGCGCGCCTTGAGTGAACCGGGGGCGAGCGCCTGCTCGGGCGTCTCGTCGGGCGGCAGCTGGTAGTCCACGCGCCAGATGCCGTGGGGTTCACGGTGCATCAGGATGGTGTTGCCGGGGTTCCAGTCGGGGTCGAAAAAGGCCAGGCGCTCGGTGGGCAGCGGCAGGTCGATGCGGATGTCGGCGATCACGAAGCGGCCCTCGTACGAGGCGCCTTCGAGCTTCAGGTCCATCATCGCGCGAATGCCGGAGCGCGCGCCATCGGAGGCCACCAGCCAGTCGGATTCCAGCAAGTAGGAGCCTTCGGGCGTATCCACCTCGACCCGGACGAAGCTGTCTTTGGGGTCCACGCGGGTCACGCGGTTGCCCCAGCGCATATCGATCAGCGGGTGCGCCAGCACGGCCTCGGTCAGGTACTGCTCCAGGTACTGCTGCTGCAGGTTGATCATCGGGAAGAAGCGGTCGTCCGGATCGTGCGGTGCCTCCATGCGGTACACGCGCTGGCCGCGGTAGAACGAATTGCCAAAGCGCCAGGGCAGGCCGTTGGCCGTGATGGGCGCGTCCACGCCGACCTGCTGCAGGATTTCCATGGAGCGGCGCGTGAAGACGATGGCGCGGCTGCCCTCGGAGACCTGCAGCTCGGATTCGAGCAGCACGCAGGGCACGCCCAGGCGCGCCAGCTCCAGCGCGGCAAACAGGCCGATCGGGCCGGCGCCGACGATGACGACTTTCTTGCGATCCTGCGGCGGGTGCTTTGAGGCCAGCCACGGCGCGTGGACCTGGTAGCGGTAGTAGATCGAGCGCCGGGGCTCGGCATGGGGTTCGTGCATGTTTCTGTGTCTCCGAAGGGTGGGACGGGCGCTTCCGGGACCCGCCGTCAGGGATGCCCAGTGTAGGAGCGCCCTGCGGCACGCCTGTCCCCAAACAGGAACATCGGCAGTGGACGGCGGCCCCGTTGCCGTCAGGTCGATGCGTCCGGCGCGAGCAGCACGCCAAACAGCTCACGCTGGCCGGAGATGCCCAGTTTGCGATAGACGCGCTTGAGGTAGGTCTGCGCGCTGGACACTTCGATGCCCATGCGCTCGGCAATGCCTTCCGTGGCCAGACCCGCCAGCAGGCCGCGGACCACGTCAAGGTCACGCTTGGTCAACGCTGGACAGCGCGCGCGCAACCGCGCCAGCATCAGTTCGGCGAGGTCATCGTTCAAGGTCTGCCCGGCGTGGTGCAGGCGCACGGCCTGAACCAGCAACGGCGCAAAGGCTTCGATCACCGCAATGGCCGCGTCGTCGAAAGGGCCGTGCTCGACGCCCCGGTAGAAATTCACGGACATCCAACGCTCGCCCTGGTACAGCGCCAGGATCGCCAGCCGCTCGGCCACCTGAGGTAGCTCGTAGCAGATGGCGCGGTACTGCGGGTGCGCGATGTCGTTCGCCGTCTGCCGGTGCAGCAGGATATGCGGGTTGGCCGCGCCAGCGCGCCGGGCTGCCAGGGACTCGGCCGCCATCACCTGCACGCTGCCGTCCATCGGATAGAAGCGGGTCACGTAGTCCTGTGAAATGGCGGGGAGTGCGGCCGTCCTTGCGCGGTCACCGATCGCCACGATGCGCGGGCGACCGCCGCCTTCGTAAGAAAAGATCGCACACTGGGCCAGCGGAACCCGGCTGCCAACCAGGCGCAACAGCTGCTCGGCCACGGCGTGGCGGCCGGACAGGCCGAGCTTGCGCAAAAGGCCTGTGACCTGCGTCAACGGAAGATCGATCTCCGCACCCATATGAGGCGCCAGCGCCCAGTAGCTGCCCATGTCGGCCCGAATGTAACGTACAGTCGCTGCCCATGCATCGCACCATCTTCACGACCCCGGTGGTCAACACCCTGCTGCGGGGCCTGTCCCTCACGATTCTCAAGCTGACCGGATGGCGCGTGGAAGGCAGCCTGCCGCCCGACTGCCCCAAGTGCGTGGTGATCGCCGCGCCGCACACCAGCAACTGGGATCTGCCCAACACCCTCATCGCCGGCTTTGCGCTTCGGATGAACCTGTACTGGATGGGCAAGCGCAGCATCTTCGCGCCGCCGTTCGGTGCGCTCATGCATTGGCTCGGCGGCATCGCGGTCAATCGCGAAAAGTCCACCAACCTGGTGGCTGCGTCGGTCGATGCCATCCGGGCCGCCGATGGCCCGCTGCAGCTGGTGGTGCCGCCCGAGGGCACGCGCAGCAAGGTGCGCTACTGGAAGACGGGCTTCTATCACATCGCCCACGGCGCCGGCGTGCCGATCGTGCTGTCCTACATGGACTACGCCCGCAAGATCTCGGGCCTGGGCCCGGTGTTCCATCCGACCGGCGACATCGACCGTGACATGGAGACCATCAAGGCCTTCTACGCGCCGTTCAAGGGCAAGAACCCCGACCAGTCCGGCCATTGAACCAGGCCACGCGCAGCAGCGAGCAGGAATCAGGGCGAAAGGCTCCCCCGGATGGCGATCAGGCCTTGCGCTGATACAAGAGCGACACGGCACCGTTGCTCAGAGAAAAGCTTACGGTGGGCGCAGTGAAGTCGGTGAACGGTGCGCCCATTGAGATTTCACCCTTTTCCAGCAGCACGCAGGCACTGCGGCGCAAGGTCAGGTCGCCGCTGCCGCCTGCAAACCGAACCCAGGTGCCATAGCTGCTCAGGTCGGTCAGCACAAAGTTGTTGTCCACCCAGTCGATGCGCGCATGGCGGCGCGAGACGCGCGGGTCGTTCACGGCGAACTCGGCATCCGACAGGCGCCCGAGGTGGATCGGCAGCTGGTATGCGGGAAAAGCCGCGTTCACATCCAGCCAGGTGAGGTTGATCCGGCTCAGAGCCTTTTCTGGCGCCTCGGGTCCGCCCAAGGGCGCCGGCAAGGTCAGCAGATCGGTGTTTTCGGCCCCGTCCCAGTGGATCTGGCACACCTCGCGCGCCTCGGCCATGCCGCGGATGGCGACAGGCCCCAGTGCCCGTACCCGTACGCCCGAGGCCAGGGACGCTGCATCGGTCACCTGCGTGGTGGCCCAGATCTCGCTGGGCGCGGCCATGTCGCACAGGCGCGCGGCCAGGTTGACCGCTTCGCCATAACAATCGCCGTCCACCCGTACGATGTTGCCGCTGGCCATGCCAACCTTGATCTGCATCACCAGCTTGGGGGGCCACTGGGCAATCCGCTCGCGATGCTCGCGCTGCAGAGCCACCATCGCCGCGATCGCATCGGACACCTGTTCGAACACCGCAAGCACCCCGTCTCCCAGCGTCTTCACCACGTCTCCGTGGTGGGACTCACAGGCCTGCGCCATCAACTGGGTGAGTCGAGTGACCGCCAGTGTCGCCTTCTGGTTGCCAAGGGCTTCGAAGACGCCCGTGCTGCCGGTGAGATCCGCAAAGATGACGGTGTGAAAGGTGCCCATGAAGAAGTATTGCCGGCTCGAAGCCCTCTGCCACAACCGGCAAGCTCACGGCCGGTTGAAATGAGAGTATGCAGCATGGATCAGAAAGAGTCCGCGCGGGTTCCCGGGCCGCGACGCGGGCGGCGCACACCGGCTCTGCTTCATGCTCCCGTTGCGATAGCGCCACGAATAGCTTGTCTTTGCACGGCAGCCCGCATATGGTGCAGGCAGGTCAACAGCGTGAAGCTCAGCTTCATCTCCATGCGCACCCGCAAACTGAACCTGAAAAGTACGTTCTTCAACCTGCTCGGCTACGTCGGCGGGGCGAAGGCCACGCACACGCCCCTTCAACTCGAACACCTGCGCCTGGCCATGCTCGAAACCCTGGGTGAATCCGGTTCGGCAGCCCACGCGCGGGTCGCGCGTCAGTTGCGTTTTGCCGATGATGTGCAAGCCCTCTGGTACGCCCGCAGCGAACTGATGGCCGCCTTGGCCGAGCAACACGGTGAAGCCCGTGCGCGCCAGGAACTGGAACGCCTGGGTGCCTTGTTCACCGGGCTCCTGCCTGCCGGCATGACGGCCGGAGCGACACGCACGGGGCTGAACGGCACCTCAATGGGCGATTGACCCGGTGGCAGGCTGGTGGTGCGCCTGACCTACAGATGCCCCCACACCACCAGCGCGTCGCGTCCTTCCACCAGCAGATCCACTTTCCCGCCGACCGGCAGCAGCACCTTGGTCGGCACATGGCCAAACGGCAAGCCGGTGAGCACCGGCACCTTGAGCTGGCTGCGCAGCCAGGCGACCACGGTGGCCAGCTTGTAGCCCTTGTCGTGCGGCGCCAGCCGGATGCCGGTGAACTGGCCGAACACGATGGCTTTCTGCCGCGCCAGCACGCCGGCCTGCAGCAGCTGCGTCAGCATGCGCTCGATGCGAAACGGGTGCTCGTTGACGTCCTCGATGAACAGCACCCCGCCTTTGACCTCGGGCCAGTACGGCGTGCCCAGCAGGGCGACCAGCACCGAAAGGTTGCCACCCCACAAAACCGCATTCTTCATGACCAATTGGCCATTCCCCATCGTCTCTCGGTCTTTTTTCGCTACTATTTCAGGAGTATTTGGCACTCGCTCCAGCGGCAGACGCCAGCCGGCGCCCTCCCCCTGGTCCTGCACCAGATCGTCAAAGCAGGCTTCCATGATGTCGTCCGGCTCGCCCTCGACGCCGAAATCCTCGCCCAGCGCCGGCCCCGCCCAGCTGATGGCGCCCGTCTTCGCCAGCAAGGCCAGCTGAAAGGCGGTGAAGTCGCTCAGCCCGACAAACTGGGTGCCGCCCTCGATCGCCTTGGCAACCTTCTTGTAGGCAATGCCTGGCAGGATGCGGGTGAGGCCGTAGCCGCCGCGCGAGGTCAGCGCCACATCGGCGCCACTGGCCGCCGCGCGGTGAATCGCCGCGATCCGCGTCACGTCATCGCCCGCAAAGCGCATATGTACCGCCAGCGCGGCCTCGTCCACCTCCACCTCATGGCCCAGCGCCGCCAGCCGCTTCACACCGCGGCGGAACGCCGCCTTGTTGCGCACCGCGCTGGACGGAGAAAAAATGTAGATGTGGGCCATAAATGGGGGTCAGATTCCAATTACCGGATTGCGAAATGGGCGAGCGCCGCCGTCGCGATGGTCTCGCCGTGCTCCTGCACGAAATGTCCCGCCTGCGGAAGGATCATTGGCTCGGGGCAACCCCGGATCACCTGCTGCAGAGCGCGCATCACCGGCTCGCCAAGCACAGGGTCCTGGGCGCCGACCGCCATCAGGGTCTGGCCGGACCACTCGTCGCGCCAGAAATCCCGCGCGGCGCGCGAGATCGCGGCGCCATCGGCGTCCATCGCGTCCGGCACCATCGGCGGGAAGGCCCGCAGCGCGGCGCGATAGCCCCGGTCCGGGAAGGGCGCGTTGTAAGCAGCGCACTCATCAACGCTCATCTGCGGGTTGCCACGCCCGAACAAGCGGCCGACGTCGAACTCCGGATTCCTGGCACACATGTCGCGCCAGGCGATGAAGCCCGGCGAGAGCGGCGCATCGCCCATGGCCAAGGTAGTGTTCATGACCAGCAAGCCGCTGTAGCGCTGCGGTGCCGCCATCGGCAGGGTCAGCCCCAGCAGGCCGCCCCAATCCTGCACGACCAGCACCACGTTCTTCAGGTCGAGCCGCTCGATGAACTCCAGCAGCACCTGGCGGTGCCAGGAGAAGGTGTGGAAACTGTCCTTCTTCGGCTTGTCGCTTTTGCCGAAGCCGATCAGGTCGGGCGCAACCACGCGGTCGCCCTGCGCGGCAAACACGGGAATCATCTTGCGGTACAGGTAGCTCCAGGCCGGGTTGCCATGCAGGCAGAGCCAGGTCACCGGGGCGTCGGCCGGGCCTTCATCAAGGTAGTGCAGGCGCAATCCAGCGAGGCTGGGCAGGTCGTTGAGGTAGTGCGGCGCCCAGGGGTATCCAGGCAGACTGGCAAAGCAGTCCTCGGGCGTGCGCAGGGCGTCGTCGCGCAGGGGATGGGCAGGTGTCACACGTCGCTCCTTGAAGAAGGTGGTCAACAAAGCGCCGCACGCTGCGGCCAGATCGACATCCGCAAGTGCGTCCACCCGGGTCTGGTGGTTCAACTGCGGCTCGCCAAACAGGTTGAGCACCGAGCCCGCCGCGCCGGTCTTGGGATCAGGTGCCCCAAAGACCACCCGCTCCAGGCGCGCGTGCAACATGGCACCGCTGCACATCGCACAGGGCTCCAAAGTGACATACAGCGTACAGCCCGCCAGCCGGTAGTTGCCCAGGTGGCGGGCTGCCGCCCGCAGTGCGACGATCTCGGCGTGTGCACTGGGATCGTGCAAACCGATCGGTGCATTGCGACCGGTGCCGATCACCACCCCGTCCTTGACCACGACCGCGCCTACCGGCACCTCGCCGGCCGTTGCGGCGGCGAGCGCCTCGGCCAGCGCCAGGCGCATCCAGCGTGCATCGGCGCCCGCAGAAACCGCCGGCAGCGCTTCAGTGGGATCCATCTGCAGCCCTTGCGACATCGTCGTCACCGTCTTCTTCCACGTGAAAGGTGTGCAGGAATCGGTGGACGACCGGCGCCGCCATGACACCCACGCCGATCAGCGCCACGAACCCGCTGAACAGCGCGTACGAGCCGGCAAAAAGCTTGCCTGGATCGGTCTGTGGCGCGCTGACAGGCCCCATGCCAGAGAGGATCATCGATGCACTGAGGAAGGCGTCAAGCCATGGCTGGCCTTCCAGCAGGTGATAGCCCGCCATGCCCATCGCAAGCGAGAAGGCAATCATGCACAACGCCAGCAACCCGGCACCCAGCAGACGGTGCTGGTAAGCGCGCCGAGAGATCAGTGGCTGGCGGAAATGCTCAAACATCAATTTTTCCAGCACTTCTTCACAGGAAGAAAGCCGCCCAGAAACCATGGACGGCGGGGCGAACGGTTCTTGCTCTGAAGCCTCGCGCAGCGCGGGTCATTTTTCATCCGGCATGGGCCGGGGTTGCTGCATGAGCCCTTCGACGGCCTGCTTGTATTGCTGCTGCACCTGCTGGCTTTGTTCACGCACCGTGGCCGCCGGCGCGGGCGCCGCGCTGCCGGGAACGGCTGGCGCCAGCGCGGGCACACGCTGCGAAGTGCTGTCGAGCTGCTTTTTCACCACCACGCCCACGATGGCCAGCGCCAGCAGCAGCCCCGCCAGACCGAAAACGCCCTTCATGTCGAACCTCCTTTGTCGGCCGGCGGCACCATGCCCAGCCGGTCCATCCAGCGCCCGAGCGCCTGCTCTTGCTCGCCGCCGCCGGCATAGGCCTGGCGCATGCCCGCGTAGGCCTCCGGGCGGTGCTGGTTCAGCTTGAGCTTGCACTGAAGCCGTGTCACCGCGAGCTCGAAAGCCACGATGCCGGCCAGCATCTTGTGGGCAAACTCATCGCCCAGCGCACGCCACTGCGCCGCATAGGGCGGCTCATGGTCGCCGATGAGCTTTTTCAGCAACGCGTCCTTGGCGGCGGGCTGCTCGATCAGCGTCGCCTGCACCGTGCAGTGCACAGCCAGGTAGTTCCAGGTGGGCACCCGGGCCAGGTCCGGGTACACCTGGGGGGACATATAGGCATGCGGCCCGAGAAACGTGACCACGGCCTGAGGCCGCGCCTGCAGGTAGCGCCAGTGGGGATTGGGCCTGGCGCAATGGCCGAGCAGCACCCACTGCTCGCCCCGTTCCTCAAGATGCAAGGGCAAATGGGTGACGAACGGCAGGCCCTCGTCGTCGGCACTGATCAGGCTGGCGAAGGGGTACTCGCGGATCAGCTCGGCGGCAAAACGGTCGTCCTTGGCGGCAAACTGGGGGGGCAAGTACATGGGATTCAGCCTGGGATGATGGTGAAAGCGCAGAGCTTGTTGCCGTCGAGGTCGCGAAAGTACGCCGCGTAGAAATTGCCTTCTCGCAGGCCCGGCGCGCCCTCGTCGCGCCCGCCCAGCGCGATCGCCTTGGCGTGCATCGCATTCACCGCCTCGCGGGTGCCGAAGGTCAACGCCACCATGCTGCCGTTGCCCACCGTCGCGCTCTGGCCGTCATAGGGCCTGAGCACCGCGAAGCTGGGTTTGTCCCAGGACGGGCCCCAGGCCATGCCCCGCTCGCCGAAATCGATGAGACGCTGCACGCCCACTTCCTTGAAGAGTTCGTCATAGAAGGCGACGGCTTGCGCCATTTGGTTGGTTCCGACCGTGGTGTATCCGATCATGGTGCTGCTCCCGAAAACGTGTCTCACCGAACGCCGCATTCTGCCAGTGGAACCGCCAGAGGCCGCACAGATGTCTCGCGATGCGGCACCCGTGCGCCGGCCACGTGCGCCCGGCTGCCGCGCGACACCACGGCATCAACTGGTGGACGCATCCCCTGGCAGGGCCGTCCTCGCACCCTGGCTGGCCCCGAGTACGGCAGTGACCTGATCATCCTCCACCTGATCGAAATGGCGATAAAACTGCCCGACCGCTTGAAATTTTTCCGGCGTGTGCAGGCACACCACCTCGTCGGCGTAGGCGCCAATCTTTTCCACCACATCGGAGGGCGCCACAGGAACGGCGCAGATCAGCCTTGCAGGATGGCGCCCACGCAGCGAGTGCAGCGCGGCGATCATGGTCGATCCGGTGGCCAGGCCATCGTCCACCACGATGACGACGCGCCCTGCCGGATTGACCGGTTCGCGGCCGGGCGTATAACAGGCACAATGGCAGCTCAGATCGGCATCATTCCCACTCGATCATCAACGAGCCGCCTAATCTGTTGATTTGACACTGGTTCCGAGTTGTGTGGTCGACATTTGCCGTCATTTTTACCGTCAAAGTGTCAGACACCAGCATTGGCGCGGGTCTGCAGGCGATTCTGCCGAAAATGACCTTTCGAGATCTATCGACCTCTATTGGCGCTCACGACGACTACAGACGCCGTCGACGCGCGTCCGAACCGGTCCGGGAAGCGCCCACAAAGCAGCCTCGGCATCAAACGCCCTAAGTTCTTGTCCCGCCTAACTTTTTGACGAAATTTTTTACCGTCAGTGAATCGCCACGCCAGCAGTCTCACCCCAGCGCCATTAAGGAAGCTTCTGGCGCCTTGTCCAGCACTCTGAGCAAGGCCCTCGCCGCTCCAGTTGGGCTGCGTTTACCCTGCTCCCAGTTGCGTATCGTGTCCAGCGATACATCAATGCGGCGCGAAAACTCCAATTGCGTCAGCCCAAGGCGCTTTCGGACACGTTGCGCAAACAGCGCCGCGTCTTGGGCGGCTGCGGCATCATCGATCTTCTGTTGCGCATTGAGCTCCGCTTCAGAGGTCGCCTCCAGTTTGCGCACGTTCGCTCGTCCGGCCGGCATCCGCGGGACGGCAGTGTCAAGTTTGAAACGCACCGTTTTCATAGTCATTCACCTCACGCAGATTGGCCTTGCGAGCCGAAATGATGCGGATCGCAACGCCGCGCATCGTAAACACCACATGGAATACCCGCTCCTGAACCTGACCCAACATCTGCAAGCGCTCCTCGCCGTATTCGTGCCGCTGATCGGCGCGAATCACTCTGTCTGGATCCAGGAAAGCGTGGGCCACGTATGCAAAGTCAAAACCCCGATGCTCAAAGCACTGGTTGCTTTTGGCTTCATCCCATTCGAAATTCATTGCGCCAATTGTAGGCCATTGAACTACCCGAACCAGGGCAAAGGGGTCGGCAAGATAGCCCCCCTACTCCCATTCGATCATCAACTAGCAGTCTAAGTCATTGATTTGTAAGGTACTGACCACTATAACTGGGATTTCTACCGTCATTTTTACCGTCAATTTGTCAGACGCCAGCATTGACGCGGGTTTCCGGGCCGTTCGGCGAAAGCTGACCCTTCGGGATCTATCGACATCTATCGACTCCAACGACGAGGTCGGATAACGTCAGCGACGCCGCAGCGTTGGCCAGTGCGATTACCATGGAGGGCTGCGATCAAACGCCTTAAGCTATTGTCTGGAATGACTTTTTCGCCCATTTTTTTACCGTCTGGATACCGCACGAGAGATATTTACGCCATCGCCGACTGCAACTGGAACGCCTTGACCTGCTGGTTGCCCGAGAGACGGACCACAGGAGGTGACCCGATGGCAGCTAGTGCGCAATCGGAGTCAAAAATGTCGCCGCGCGGCAGCCGCCGCCGGCGCTGCCGCCACATATTGACAAACCAAGCATGTCATTTGCATACTGCCTATTGACTGCTGTAGGAGGGTGTTAGTGAGGTTTATCGAGTTCGTAGTTTGGGTTATCGCAGGGATGGTCATCTGCTCGGCCGCGGCGGCGGTTACTGTGGCTGAAAAGAATGAGGCGCTGAATCCGCCCAAGATCAGTGGCCCACCGAATGCGTGCACGGTCACATTGGCCTTCAAGCCGGCCATCAGCGAAGGGTTTGACGACAAGCACGGGTTCTTAGTCATTGCGCAGCCCAACGGAAGCAAACTCGAGGTCCGAGGAGGGCCATCGCACCGAGGTCCCTCGAGCCCCGGAATGGGACCCGTCGGGAATCCTTTCAATTGCGGCGTCACAACCGATTGGGGCGTGGTCGCGCCCTACGTGGGTCCCCATGGAAAGCTCGGTACGAACCCCCAGGGCCAGAACGTGTTCTCTCCGGACGGCAACGTGGCAGCGCCTGCAGGCGTCACAGTCATCACTACCAGCGCTGACAACAAGAAGACCTGCCAGATCGCAGCTTGTGTCATGACGGTGGTGAGTGCTGCGGGAAAGAGCTGCAAACCGTATACCGTGGGCGTCGGGGCACTCCGAAACTCAAACACCATCATTTCGTTCGCGCTTGCAGCGTGCGGTGTTTCGAACCCACTGCCTCAAGGTATCGAAGCGACGGGATGGGGCACGACCTGGGGCCCTTAGTAGCCGAAATATTTGACGGGCGCCTGAGCCGCTATGGCGCGGCACTTGGCACCTGCGCGCACTCGACCTTCACGCTGCCGTTGGCCGCGTCCATCGGCACATTCCCAGCAGTCGCCCCTGCGACTGATCGATACCAAAATGCCGCAGGCGGCCAGCAACTTGCGGTGGCCGCCAACTGCGAGCCAGTGTCGGATTGGGTTAGTCCCACTGGCTGATTGCGCCAGCCCAGCGCGTTGCGCCGTAGGCATCGGGGCGCTCATCGCCCGACCGACGAACTTGTGGATGAACAGGATGAGGATCAGCGCCACGTATAGCCAGCCCGAGGCGGTCGGTCGGCACGTATGTGAGAACGGGCAGCCACTTCTGGTTCGGGGCCTTGGCCACGAAATTTCGGGCCCGCACCCTGGCAGCCACCGAATGCGCGTTTGGAGTTGTTGGTGAAGACCGGAAACCGCAGGCGCTTTGAGCATTGAAGATCGTACTCGCGCATCAGGCAGCCGACGCACTTCTCGTTCACCGGTCGGCCCAGTGGGCTGCCGACCTCGCGCCTCACACGCCGTCTGTCGGCCATAGCAACCGCGATGCGAACGCTGCTGACGCCGACTCTCGTCGGTCATCTGGGCATCGGTCAGTGCGCCTTTCGACGCCAGTCGGACCACCAATGCGGCGTGCGCGCCGCGTGGCGGGATGCCGCGCGACTCGCACGTCTGCGTGACGCTGTAGGAATCGCGGTGCCCCTCGATCCACGCCTACTTCAAATCGACTCATTGGCAAATAAGTGCACCGCCGTCTTTCTGTAGCTTCAGGCGGGAGTTCTCCTGCCGCACTAGGCCCGCACCTCATGCCCAGGTTCAACCGGTAGCCTCATCAGCAATATCTGACCCGCCTTGCCTTGCCGACCCATTGTTCAAGCCCCTATTCAAGCCTCTGTCAACGCCAAATTGAAATGTCCCCTTTTGTGCCAGATTGAAATGTCCCCTTTCGGGTTGTTCGTTTTGAACAAGGTTTTGGCAAGCGTAAGCGCGTCAGGCCGAAGGCGAAGAATCGGGGAGCGGTGGGTAACTGAGGGACCGGCGTACTCGCCGGCTGTCCACACCCGTGTGGTGTGGGCAGCTCAGTTATCCACGGCGGGCGCGGGTGCCCGGTGCGCGCGAAGAGCGACGACACCCATGCCCTTGGTTTGCGGAGACTTCGTGGACGCGTTATGCGAAGCCACCTGCTCCTTTAGTTTGCGTAGCCGTGCAGCCTCTTTGGTCAGCACCTCATCAACCCGTGCATTGATCATCTTGTCGTCGGCAACGCGAGTAGCACTCAGGTGCTGATGCCGCTCGAACGTCTTGAAGGGCAATGCCTCGGTGCCCCACAGAAGTTCGAGTTCACCGTCCAGGTGCTCGAGGATCTTGACCGCTTGTCCTCGCAGCGCGTAGCGAGGCTGATCGGGCTTGGTGAGGACCACCAGCATGCGACCCTTGAACTGGCAAGTGAGCGTCTTGGACAGCACGCGCGCGTAGTGGTGGGCGCACACACGAGCCAGATCGCGTGCATCGCCATCGAAGGCTCGGTGGGCATTGGCGCTGTCCGCTGCCAAGCGCGCAAAGCGAGCGTTGTGCTTGATCAAGTACGTGGGTAGCCAGGCATTGGCGGTCTCGATGGTGTTGATCCTGGCCAGGCGCAGTGCCTTGACCAGGCGATCCTGCAGAGTCTGAAATGCGCGCTCCACCCGGCCCTTCTCGTAGGACGAGAACTGCACGCCATGCAGGCGATCGAGCATCCGTAGAGTTCGAGGTCACGCACCCGTTCCACCCTTGGCGTGGCCGACGCTTCGTCCTGGCCACGCGTAAGCAGAACTGGGGCGAGGACCGGGTGACGTTCTTCGACGATCAGGGGCGACTGCGCTCGCTGCTCGCGTCCTGGACCAACGTTGATGAACCTGACGCGTTCACTCAATGCTCTGCCGGCCGCTCATGGCTGCGCGTGGACGATCTCCTGCATCTGCGAGCGCTGGTCGAAGAGATCGCCAAGGGTCAGCGGACACGGCGGCGCACGCGTTAAGCAAATTACGCCGCATGTGTAAAGCACGATACGCCGCATGTCAAGTTGGATTGCCTCCTTGTCTTCCGGCTATTCTCTTTGTAACTAGTGTAAAGACACTCGCCATCGTTCGAAAAATGGCGCTTGACATGAACGCATATGCGGCATATTGTGATTTACACATTAACCGCCTTGCCACCCATGACCAAACGCCCGACCAAGATCGATCGACTGCGCGAGATGGGCATGCTCAATCCGCAACCCGAGCGCGTGCGCGCACCGTGGTTCGAAGTGGCAGGCTTCTTCGACGCCAACGACCTGCTGCAGGTGAAGTACGAGATGCTGCGTCATGCCCGCCAGGGCGGCGTCACCAAGGCCGAGGCTGCCGAGCTGTTCGGCGTGTCGCGGCCAACCTTCTACCAGGCCGAAGCCGCCTTCGATCAAGCCGGCCTGGCGGGGCTGCTGCCTCGGCCGCGTGGACCCAAGTCGGCACACAAGCTCACACCCGAGGTGATGAGCCTGATCCACGATCTTCACCGCGAAGGCGCGCCGATTCAGGCGCGTGCGCTGGCGCAAGTGGTGCAACAGCGACTGGGTGTCATGGTGCACCCTCGCAGCATCGAGCGCGCGCTTGCGCGCAAAAAAAAACGCTGACGCACCGGCACGTGGCGCCACCTCTGCCGGCGCACGCCACCGAAGCCTACGAAGAGCTGCGCGAGCAAGTCGTGCACGGACAGGCGCGGCCCGACGGACTGGGTGCCGTCGTGTTCCATGGCATGTGGTGCGGCCTGAGCGTGCTGCTGCAGGCGCCGCCAACGACACCGTTGCCCTCGGCGAGCGCTTCGCACTCGCCATCCCCGGTGACGCACGACCCCCAACTCGTGCGCCTGCTTGCCAACATGGTGCTGCTGACGCAGTCGAAGGAGGAATATGCCTACTGATCACGCCCTGAAGATCGGCGCAGACCACCTGCGCCGGGACGCATTCCTGTACGTGCGCCAGTCGTCGCTGCGCCAGGTGTTCGAGAACACCGAGAGCACCAAGCGCCAATACGCGCTGCGCGACCGCGCGGTGGCCCTGGGTTGGCCGATCGATCGCATCCACGTCATCGACAGCGACCAAGGTGTGTCCGGCGCACAGGCCGCGGGCCGCGACGGCTTCCAGCACCTGGTGACCGAAGTCGCCATGGGACACGCCGGCATCGTGCTCGGCCTGGAAGTCTCGCGACTGGCGCGCAACAACGCCGACTGGCATCGGTTGCTGGAGCTGGCGGCGCTGTCGCGCACGCTGATCAGTGATGAAGACGGTGTGTACGACCCGGCGCACTTCAACGACCGGCTGTTGCTTGGCCTGAAGGGCACGATGAGCGAGGCCGAGTTGCATGTGCTGAAGTCGCGGCTGCAAGGCGGCATCCTCAACAAGGCCCGTCGCGGTGAGCTCGAGATTGCTCTGCCAGTGGGACTGGTGTATGGGCCCGACGGACGCGTGTGCCTCGATCCCGATCGGCAGATCCAGGACACCGTGCGGCTGCTGTTTGACACGTTCCGCGAGACCGGCTCAGCCTGCGCCGTGCTGCGCCGCATGCGCGCGCAGCACATCCTGTTCCCGCGGCGCATTACCCGCGGCATCGGCAAGGGTGAGGTCCTGTGGGGCGAGTTGGACCACTCTCGGGTGCTGGAGATCCTGCACAACCCACGCTACGCCGGTGCCTTCGTCTATGGACGCAGGCGCACCTCCTACAACGCCGACCTGAAGCAGGTGCAATTGCAGCTCAAGCGCGAGGACTGGCAGGTGCTGATACGCGATGCCCACCCAGGCTACATCTCGTGGGACGAGTTCGAACGCAACGAGCTCACGTTGCAACGCAACGCCGTGGGCTTCTCGACGAACCTTCGCGGTGGTGCACCCCGCGAAGGCAGCGCCTTGCTGCAAGGCCGCGTGCTGTGCGGGCGCTGTGGTTCGAGAATGCGTGTGCGATACGATGCTCGAGAAGGGAAACAGCGGCCTTACTACTGCTGCAACGAAGACACGGTGCGGCGCGCCGCGAGCAGGAACTGCCAGTGGGTGCAGGGCGCCGAGATCGACGCGGCGATCAGCGCATTGCTGCTGCAGACGGTGGCGCCGGCGGCCATCGACGTGGCCTTGGCCGTACAGGACGAGATCGCACAGCGCGTGGAGCAGGCCGCCTCAATGCGAGCTGCACAGCTGCAGCGCTGTCGCTACGAAGCCGAACTCGCACGGCGCCGCTACGTGAAGGTCGATCCCGACAACCGGCTGGTGGCCGATGCGCTGGAGGCCGAGTGGAACGAGCGGCTGCGTCAGCTCGACACCCTTCAGCGCGAACACGAACGTCAGCAGCAGGCTGACCAGACGCTGTCGGACGAGCCAGCGCGCCGGCGAGTCGTCGAGCTCGCACAGGACTTCCCTCGGGTGTGGAACGATCCCAGAACCAGCGCCTTGCAACGCAAGAAGATGCTCGCGTTGATGATCGAGGACGTCACACTGATCAGCGGCCTGCAGGTTGCCGTGCACATCCGATGGCGCGGCGGCAAGACGCAGTCGCTTACCGTCGACAAGCCCAGACCGATCGCGCTGGTACGCAAGACACGGCCCGAGGTCGTGCAGCTGATCGACGAGTTGCTGGAGACGTGCACCGATCGCGAGGTCGCCCGACGGCTGAACGACCTTGGCCATCACAACTGGCGCGGCGACTCCTTTACGGCAAAGAAGGTCCGGCTGGTGCGCATCACCTACGGATTGAAGAGCCGGTTCCAGCGGCTGCGCGAACGCGGCATGCTCACCAGCGGTGAACTCGCCCGCCGCTTCGGCGTGTGCCCGACGACGGTGAACCACCTCGGACGGCAAGGCATCCTGAAGCGGCACATGTACGATAGCGACCATCGCTACCTGTACGAGCCGCCCGGCGACGTGACCCTCGTCAAGGGTGCCGGCAGCCGCTACGGCGGGCGGGCGCCCCAGCTAATTCCTGTTCCATCAACCGCACAAGGTGCACTATGAAGTCAACGCCTTGGCCTGGGGCGAGTAGGCCAGGATGGACTCGATATTGAGTTCACCTACGGCGCGCTCGAACTGCGTGGGCGTGGGGTCCTCAGGGTCGTGTTTGGTAAAGATGCTGTGCCGGTCGCTGTACAGCGCCAGCGGGCGGCCGTGAACAGCCACATAGCGCTGCAAGCTGTGCAGGTACGCATTGGTGGACTCCACGGGATAGAAGCACGCCTGCAGCAACGCGCCGGTGGCATCATCGATGAAGGCGATGAGACAGCATTTGCCCGCGCGCTCCTCGAACCAGGCATGTGGGCTGCCGTCAATCTGGACCAGCTCGCCCAGGCGGCTGCGCCGCTCTCGCGGGCTGTGAATGCGCCGCGCGCGCGAGCGCTTGGCCTTCCACAATCCAGCGTCCATCATCCAACCGCGCAGCGTCTCCCTACTGCCCGTGTAGCCGTGCTGGGCCGCCAGGTACTCGCACGCCAGAGTGGGTCCAAAGTCGGCGTAGTGCTCGCGCACCAGGCCGACAAACCGCTCTTGCACGGCTGACGAAATCCGTCGGTTGCTCGCAACACCCCAGCGCCTGGATACAACCCCTTGGGCTCCGTCCAGGCGTACTGCGCGTGCCAAACGCTTGACCTGACGCACCGAGATGCCCAGCCACAGAGCAGCATCTGACTGGCCCATCGTGCGTTCAACGACTTGTTGGATCACCGCGTACCGGTCAGCTTCCTTCAAACTCATCTGTACCACCTCGACCATGATCGCCCCTAAATACCAAAGGGGACATTTGAATCTGGCTAAAAGGGGACATTACGACTTTGCGCTGTCACCCTATTCAAGCCTCTTGCACAAAACAATTGAGGCAGGCACAATTTCTTATCGGAAGATGACGGGGAGGCTTAATTCGTTGCTGCGAGACAATAGCTAGGCACGTTGCGCGGCACCTGTCGCCATGGTGGTGACTAGGTTCTGCGCTGCGATTGCCTGTAACGCTATCTTCCGAGAGTTTTCGCAAAGTGGCTAACCGACCATGCGAGTTGATTGTTTGCCGAAGAAGGTCATGTAGAAAAACCGGTCGAATTGCCGCAATCATAGTAATCAACCCACAACGTTCTGGGAGGTACAAAAAATGGCGGAGAAGGCGACTGGTAAGGTTGAGGCAGCGAGTGGCAAGGCAGACTTGGAGCTGGCCTGGACGAGGATTCTCGCTCGTGCAATCACAGACTTAGTTTTTCGCGAGTCGGTTAGGAAGGATCCAGCCGCGGCGCTGAAGGATGCAGGGGTAATTGCCCCCGATCTCGCCGAGGCAATCAAGAGCTTGAGCCCGAAGTTCGACGACGCGATGAAACTCGCAGAGGTCTTAGGGTCGACCTCCAATGCGACGCCAGGCCCGGTGACGGGTGGCTGCATCGGCAGCGTTGGCACCTATGGCGGGACACTTGGCACTGCGGGATGCGCAGGGGCCGCACAGGGCCCCTCATCGGGAGGGTGTGCCGGAACGTTTGGTACCGGCGGTGGTGGAACGTTCGGCACCATTGGGTCGATCAGCGCAGCACAGGGCGCGCAGGGTCCGGCCACGGGTGGCTGCATCGGCAGCATCGGTAGCTATGGCGGCACGCTCGGTACGGCTGGTACTGCGGGCGCCGCGCAAGGTCCCGTTGCGGGAGGCACGACCGGCGCCTGTTTCGTACCTCCTGGCGGGTGTTTAGGTACATTTGGTTCCGCTGGTGCCGCGCAAGGTCCTGTGGCGGGTGGCTGCATCGGCAGTATCGGCACCTACGGGGGCACGCTCGGTACAGCAGGTACTGCGGGTGCTGCACAAGGGGCCGTTGCTTGCGGCACGTTTGCCTGCACCGCGGCGTGCCCCTGTGGCCCGGGATTCCCTCCTTTCTTCGGCGACGCTGGAGCGACCATTAGCGCCACAAGGGTCGGAGGGGGCCCCGTCGCCGGCGCATCAAGTGGAACGTATGCGACGTTTTCCGTAACGACGCCTCGTATGGCCTAGACCATTCGATATCGGGTACGAAAGTGCGTGGCGCAATAGCCACCTTCGTCTCTGGTGTTTGGGCTTCAAGCGGCCGCCGCATCTGGCTTAAACGCACCACTCCCAGCGGGAGGTGGAAGGCCCGTGTCGCTCGGGAAGACGAGGCGCCGGCGCGCACGATGCAAGTATCCGTGGCTACTCTTGCCGCACCTGCGCTGATGGCGCATCAATGGATAGCGAGATGCTAAATAGCCCACTGCAATTGCAATTTAGACCAAACTTACAGTTGCTTCCCCTGGGGGATGGCGGCTACTGCGTTGTGTCCGAGTACGACACCTACCTTCTACACGGGACACCGCTGGACGCGGTGATTCCCCTTATCGACGGAACTCGCTCCTATGCCCAGATAGTTCATGCAGCGTTACCCCTAATCGGCGTCCGAGAAGCTGAAGCAGCGATTAGCACGCTCGCAACTGCTGGCTATCTGGAGGTCAAGGATCCATTCGCTCCTTCTGGCGTCGCCTCGTTCTGCGCCGAACTCGCGACGACTGTTGCCGAAGCCCGAGCCAGACTTCAAGAGAGCCAAGTTCGCTTGCTGAACTATTCTTCCGCGAACTCTGACGAACTGTTTGATCTGCTGAAACACTCGGGGATAGTCGTCGGCGACACCGGGGCCGCGTTAACGCTGATTCTCTGTGACGACTATCGTGATCCACGCCTTCAAGAATGGAACGACGTAAGTCTGCGGACCAGTCAAAATTGGCTGCTGGCAAAGCCTGGGGGGCACAACTACTGGATCGGGCCACACTTCATTCCCTCGGCCGGCGGACCGTGCTGGGAATGTCTCGATCATCGTCTCTCTCTGAATCGAGCCGCTGTCCGCTTGGGTGAGATGCGATCTGGAAATAGAGGAGTCTTACGACTCAACACAAATCCGATAGCCTCCTCAGCAACTCAGGGATACGGTGCCGTCGTAAACCAAGTGCTCCGTATTCTCATCAACCGCCCAAACCCGCTACTCGCTACGCAACTTTATGTATCTGATACGTTGAACCTTGGTGCCTCATGGCATGTCGTCGTCAAGCGACCCGAATGTCCCGCGTGCGGATCACCGGCCATCAAGGTGCCGAATAGCTGGCAAGACGGTCAAGCGTCGAGTTCCGCATCATCTGAGTTTGGAGGCGTTCGGAGCTCAAGTGCAGAGGCAACGTATCGCCGATTCATTCATCATGTTAGCCCTTTGACCGGAATTGTTAGGGCGCTCGAACCGTCCCCCTATAACGATTCCACTCCACTTCGCGTGTACTCTGCGGGGCACAATTTCGCGCTCGGCGGCGATACGCCGGCTGTACTAAAGGATAGCCTCCGGATGTTCAGTTCTGGAAAGGGCAGAACGGACATCGAAGCACGGACGAGCGCACTCTGCGAAGCCTTAGAGCGCTACAGCGGACTCTTTCAAGGGACAGAAGAGCGTCGGTTCGCCTCCTTCAGAGATCTTGGGCAGTCCGCGATCGATCCGACAACTTGTATGCTGTTCAGCGACCAACAATACTCAGATCGTAAAGAGTGGAACGAACGTGGTTCCCGGTTTCAAGTAATTCCATCACGATTCGATCCGAGTGCGAGTATAGATTGGTCTCCAGTGCAGTTATTCGGTGAAGATACGATCCGCTACTTACCTACATCGTATCTCTACTACGGGTATCCGTACCAAGCAGAGACGTTCTTTTGCTGGGCAGATTCGAATGGGTGCGCTGCTGGCGCAACCTTTGACGATGCATGTCTCCAAGGCCTTCTCGAACTAGTTGAGAGAGATGCAGTCGCGATCTGGTGGTACAACCGATTGCGGGTCGCTGGCGTAGATCTCGATGCTCTAGGTGACCCGTACTATCATGGAATACAGGCTTACTACAAGAAGATAGGTAGAGAATTTTGGGTACTCAATCTTACCCATGATCTCGGCATCCCAGTATTTTGCGCAATCAACCGTCGAATCGCGGGACCGACAGAGGATATTGTTTTGGGATTTGGCGCGCACCTGGATCCAAAGATCGCACTTAGTCGCGCAGTGACAGAAATGAATCAGTTTATGCCAGCTGTGCTAAACGTGAACGACACAGGACAAACCTTGTACAGCTTCTTCGATCAAGACGCACTACATTGGTGGACATCTGCAACCCTAGAGAATCAGCCATACATCGCCGCAATGTGCCTAGACCCACTGGTTGATTGTTTCGCGAACACAGCGCCAATCCAGGGTGGATCGGGCGAATTGTTGCGCCAACTCGTAGAGCGACTTCGCTCAAGAGGCTTGCAGGTCTTAGTGCTCGATCAGACACGTGCAGAAGTTGGTCTACCAGTAGTCAAGATGATCGTGCCTGGATTGCGCCATTTCTGGGCGCGGTTCGCCCCGGGTAGGCTCTTCGACGTTCCGGTTGAGCAAGGAAGCATTGAGTCGCGAACACCGGAATACAAACTGAACCCGATACCAATGTTTGTTTAATACCAGGCGCGCCCGAGAATTATGTGGTTACACCTAGCAAACGGCCACGCGCCTCCTGCGCTACACCAAGATCCAACTGCGAGTGTTGGGGAGGCCGCTCGACGATCGATCGAACGTGCCTTAGTGCCGATTTCCGACGTGGCCAATCTGCCCGCTTCCGTCTTCTCGCTGGAGAAGGCCGCACTGGAACGATACGGGCATATGGGGCCGGTCATGCTGCACGCGTATCTGGGCGTGCTTGCCTCGAATCGGCTGCTTCACGTCTCCGCAGACGAGACAGACGCCAGCGTCACGTTCATCCCCTACGCAGCGTCAGTATGGGAAGAACTGTTCCGCAAGAAGGATTTTTCAGGTAGGTCACTATCCCGATTCGCGCTACTCCGACCCTCCAGTGAAGCGGGGCATCTGCTGTTTGAATGCCCGCGGGCGCATGGTCATTTCGTTATTCGATCGTGCGAGCAAGTCAAGAACGTTGGAGAGATCTTGCTTGCGCGCAGAGCTTGTGCACCTGAAGCGTCGCCGGAACGCAAGATCGATGGTGGACAAGCTTTGTTACTGGCCGGAATGCAGGCGGCCGGATTCATGGTTGATGCGGAAGATTCCGAAAGTACTTTGGGGTTGCCCAGAGAGCTTCCGCAATGGGAGTTTCACGACCTCTACTTGCACAGTAGAAGCCGGCTAGGACGGCAATCGGATCAGATCGGCGGGACGTACCGGATGGCGCCTCTTCAGCCGCCTGATCCAATTGCAGTCTTTCGGCGCGACCACATTGCAAGCATCGCACTTCCTATTCCTTCGCCGGACTCGCTTCGTCAGTTGACAGTAGGCGAAGTTATGGATTCACGATGCTCAGTGCGAAAACACGCGGCCGGCGGCCTATCAATTTCCCAACTGGGCTCCTTCCTGCACTCATGCTTTTTCGTGCGAGGAATGTGGAAAAGCGGAGAAATTGAGTTCACCAGGCGCCCCTATCCGAGCGGAGGGGCGAGCTACGATCTCGAAGTTTACTTGCTGGTGAGTCGGGTCGCTGGGCTTGCTGTAGGAACATATCACTACGATCCCGTTCACCATGCCTTAGGCATGTTGACACCTGACAACGAACTTATGCGCGCCATGTTGGACGACTCGTATAGGGCATCCGCAGAGACCTGCTACCCGGACGTGCTTCTTGTGCTCGCGTCGCGCTTTCGCCGGGTTAGCTGGAAGTACTCTGGCATGGCGTATGCCACGATTCTAAAGAATCTAGGCGTGGTCTACGGAACCATGTACACGGTGGCGACTGCACTCGGTTTAGCTCCCTGTGCATTAGGTTTAGGGGATAGCGATAAGTTTTCTCGACTCACCGGCATCGACTACTACGAAGAAGGGTCGGTTGGCGAGTTCATGCTTGGCGCATTGAACTAATCATCGGGAATCAAGGAGGTTGAGATGGCCAACAATGTGAAATCTGCGGGTTTCAGCTCTGGTGCACGACTCCCAATGTACTTGAGTCATGTCCGATCGCTTGAGAGTGGACTGACAGAAGAGGAAATGAAGTGTGCAGTTGGCGCCGTTCGAACTGCACTGTCAGAGCTCTACGTGCACCTCCCGCAAAAAAGAAGCGCGCACGGCACGGATCCGGTGCAAGAATTGAATGTTTTGGAAGACCTTGTCGGTCACTTTCGCAGTGACAGAGAGTTTTTCAGTCAAGTCCACCAAACTGTGCATCGACTATTCGACCGTCATACCGGCCTTGTACTTCCATCTCCATGGAGAGGTCTTGTTGCTTTCTTGCCGGTACATGTTGAATCTTGCTGGGATCAATCCCGGCGAAAGCTGATCGTAACTAAAGTGATCGCAGGCTCGGATGCAGATGGCCATCTTGCGCCAGGCAATGAGATTACACACTGGAACGGGACGCCGATCAGCGCATATATCGAAAAGCTGAGTTGGATGACCGACGGTGCAAATCCGTCGGCACGGATCGCCCTCGCCTTGCGAAGCCTGACAGTCAGGCCCCTAGGCTACTTCGCAATGCCCGATGAAGATTGGGTATCGCTCAGTATCTGGGACGGACGGTCAGCGGGTACCGTAGTTCTCCCTTGGTTAGTGTATGCGTTGTCAGACTATCAACGAATCGAGCGCCAAGCAGATATCCATGGGGGTTTCTCAATATTTAGTGGAATAGATCAAGCCACAGCATCAGTCAATGCAAGCCTCAGGGATCTCTTCATAGCATCGTCCCCAGAGCGTGCCGCCACCCTTTTTGCTCTCGACAAGGCTGAGGAGAGCAACCTTAACCCGCTTCAAGAGAACTTGACTTTTAACATTGTGAAGTATGGCGACAAGGCCTACGGCTACATAAGGATCTATTCTTTCGAGTATGGAGATTCGGTTGGTTTTCTAACAAAGTTCGCGCGAATACTCGCCCTGCTACCGGATAGAGTTATCCTGGATATACGGGGCAATCCCGGCGGGACGATTCCTTCAGGCGAAATTATTCTCCAGCTCTTCAGCAAGCAAGACGTCGAGTTTAGTTCGCTTCAGTTTCGCAACACTACTGTGTGTCGGGCGATTGCAAATTCAGTCGACTACTTCTCAGAGTGGCGTTCATCGATGAATCTGACTGTGGACACGGGGGAGCAATTCTCTCAAGCCATTGCGATTACGAAGCGGGAGTACTTTCCTTCGATTCAACAGTCGCGAGTTCCCAAGGTAGTATTGATTGTTGATGCCCTGTCGTACAGCACTTCGGACTATTTTGCGGCCGGATTCGCGGACAATCGGTTGGGACCGATAATTGGTACAGATAGCGTGACCGGAGCGGGTGGTGCGAATGTCTGGGGTTACAGACAAGCACTTGAATTCGCCGCTCAAGCTGGAATCAGCTCCCTCGCGCCATTGCCTAGGGATATGGAGTTCAACTTATCGGTCCGGCGCTCGCTGAGGGTCAAAGCAAGCAACGGGCTGCCGCTGGAGGGTTTGGGAGCTTCTGTCAACCACCGTTACAGGATGACAGAAAGAGACGTGACTCAAAGCAACGATGACCTGGTCCGCTACGCGGCTAGCGTTCTGGATACAGTCACGTAGGTCACTATTATGCCGGACTCAGACAAGGAGAAGTTACTTGCCCGCTTCGAATGAGTACCCCTGCAAGACGGTCGGATGCGTAGATCATGTGCGGTATATTGAATCGATCGTAATTGCCTCGGGCGGCAAGTTAGGTCGTCCTGAGCAGACGAGGATCTATCTTACGTGTCCGAAGGAGCACGAGAACGTCTATTTGATCAGCCCTAAAGGTGAAATCATTGGATAACGAAGGTTTCCAACTTTTGTCGTGCACAGTACGAGTTCGTCAGTTATTTTCCCTGAGGAGTTCCTGATGCCAGCGCCGAAGATCAACGATCAGTATTGGTTCGACATGTCCGAGCGACTTGTCTCTTCAGCGAGAGAAACTCGAGACAACGCTGCGCAAAAGTTGCAAACGTTTGCGGGATGGGCCTGGGGTGCCTTCATCGCCGCGACCGCCTTCGGAGCGGGCGCTGGGAAGACAAGCCTGTCTGAGGGGCAGGCGATCTTTATGGCAATAGCTGGTGGACTGCTGGTAACACTTTACTGGGTGGCGGGCTGGGCTCAAATGCCGGATGTGCTGCAGTTCGATCCACGTTCACCGGACGAAATCAAGGCGGCATACCAAGAGGACCTTCGGCGAAGGGTGATTCGGCTGCGAATCGCGATGTTTGTCGCGGTAATTGCAACTGCAGCGATCGTTCTGTCCTTCTTTCTTGTTGTTCTAGGTGCGCAGTCTGCGAAGTGAAGTCATACCCGCGAAGACTGCTCATCGAACTGCCCAAGGCCAGCTCAGCCGACGACTACGACGCCTTGCTGCCCTGGTCCATCGGCATCGCCGCAAACCGATCACCACCAACACGCGGCGCAATCACGTCCAGCTCTCACTGGCAAGAACGCGGTCTATTGACCGCTTACGACGGACTGGACCGATGTTGCGTTCGAACGGGTAGGTCCCAAACTGCCTCCGTCTCGATCACCTCAATGAAACGCTCTGCGCTGAACCCGTCAGGATACAAAGTCCAGGCGGAGCGACTCGTATCGGCTTCAAGGGACTGGTCCGCTCGGTAGTCCCCAGCGAGCAGACCTTCGGGGTCGTTCAGGAGGTGACGATCATCGCGAAGTGCGATCAACAGCTCTTCGACTGAGATCTTCAGAAAGCCAGCGAAGCGTTGGTGGTCGCATTCGATCGATGTGTCGACGATCCAACCGTGATGGCGAGTTGGGATCCGATCATTGTTCAGGTCGAGCAAGGCGCGAAGCTCAGGATCCGAGGCGATTGACCGCAACACCGCTTCGACCTTGCGGCGAACCTGATGGCCTGCCTTGCGAAGCGTGCTTGTGGCGTGCAGCCATGCCTCCCGCTGAGATCGTCGCAAGAACGTCGACTTCACCTCGATGACGAACAGATGTTGGCCGAGGGTAGCGATCAGGTCCACCTCGCCAGGATCGTCCACGCCGCGCGGCGGCTTCCAGTTGAGCAGCGTCTTGAATCCACGCGTCTCGAAAAGCTGTGCCAAGTCTGCCTCAATCCTTCGCGCCTCGTCCTGAGCTTGCCCGCGTCGAGCACCGAGTCGCCTTAGATTGTTGATCGCAGCCGAGCTGTTGTTCTGCAGTCCGACGATCCATGGCAACTGAACCAGCGTCGCTCCAAACTTGAGAACCGGTCGCTCGAACAGATGGGGCTGAAGACCAGGTTCATTGCGCTGGAGGCGTTCTGCCATCGCGACCATGTCGTAAGTCCAGAAGTCCAGGATTGCGGATGCCGTTCGGGCGTTGCCTTTGGGCTCAGCTGCCGTGACGGTCCACCCAGTGAGGTTGGACACCTTCGAGTCCCGATCCGACCAGGTGAGCGGCAGCCGGTTCTGCAGCCCTTCGCGTAGGCCGTCCATGGTCAGACGCTGCAGCGCTGCGATCCAGCCCCCTGATCCATCAAGGCGATCCGCAAAGGCTGTCAGGAAGTCCCGCTGGAAGAAGGCCGACATCAAATCCAGCGACAGTAGCGCCCAGAAGAGATCGACTGTGTCTCCGGACTCAGAAGTCACCTCGTCGGCGACACCATATGCCTCACGCAAGCGAAGCTGCGCTTGCAGCGCTCGCAACCAGGCCAAACGATTGGCGTCAGCATTCTCCGGGCGACCAATCTCCCACCTGCCCGGATCGGACGCAACGTACTCGACGAACGCTTCTAGCGCACGATGGAACCAGTAACCATGCAGGCGTTCAAGCTTCCGCCCGTCGTTCTGCCACGCCACTCGCGCGGCCGGATCCACCTCGACGATCTCGAGCCGATCGCCCCGCCGCTCGAACCGAACGCCGTCGTCGTAGCAGAACGCTTCGGCCGATCTGGAGATGAACTCGTTCAACTCGATCTGCGCGTCCATCAGCGTGTGAAAGGCGCGCAGATTCCTGACGGCCTGGCTGGAGCTCGCTATACCGGATTCGAACAATATCGGGCGAAGATGCCGTGCGACCGACCTCCCAATGCTGTCGTCGGTCAGCTTCAGAGTCACGATGTCGGCGCCCGCAAGTTTCCACGCGAGCAGATCGCTGAGAGCATCCCACGCGAGTTGGAGATCAGCGCCTGCGGGGGGTATGGGTGACTTTGCCTTGAAGTCCCTTGGAATCAGAACTTCGAACGCATAGAGGCTCGCGTAGATCAAGAGGTCGAAGACAGACAACTCCGCCAGCCGCGCCTTCTGCGCCTCCACGGCCGCGACCCGTTCGCGATGCGCCAGCGCAAACAGGTCGAGCACGCGGCACAGCTCGGCCACGGCCTCGCTTTCGGACGCAGCTTGGTCCAGTTCAGCTCGTCGCAGAGAGTGTGATTTCAGGACGAGCGCGGAGTACCTGACCGCGCGAGTCAACGCATCAGGCGCTTCGCGCGCCACGCGAGTCACCAATCCTTCAGCAGCGACAGGCTCTTGGCCGAGGTATCGCGCCAAGGCGAGAATCATTGCCTCCGAGTTCCACGAGTCTGGCTGGCACTCCTTCACCACACTGCTGAACCAGAAGTGGTTGTCGCGATCCCTCTTCGTGAGCTTTTTCTTGCCGACCGGCAACGGCCTCCCGTCCAGGTAGGCGCCCGCGACTCGCTCGACCGCGACCTCAGGCGGGGCACCGTCACCGATTGAGCAGCTAAACAGATGGTCGAAGTAGTTCGAAGAGCGTGTGAGCATAGGAGGATGCCTGCCAACCTGGCATCTGAACCGAAGGGCGCTTCATTTGGCGGTGGGCCAGACCAAGGCAGACTCTTTCACGACCCTGGATCCGAACTGGAGATCCACGGTATCCAGCAAGTCGTTGAGCGCAGACATTGCCGATCTTCGCCAACTCGTGAGGGCTTCAGTGTCAAACGCTCCATCCGGCGACTCTGATTTGAGGTTGCAGCGGTTCAGTGAACGAAGCACCTCCCAGTCGCGAAGCAGCCTGAAGCTGCCTACGGCGCCGGTGATCCCGACGATTGCTCGCCGCGACTGTGTCGCCACATCGGTCACTCTGCTCGACACGTCGACCACCATCATCGGATCGTCAAGGCCATCGACGGCACAAACCGTTCCAGCGAGACGCTCCGCCTGATGCAGTGCCTTCTCAAGTAGCGGATGCCCTATGCCCATCAAGTCCGCCTGAATCGGCGCTTTCCGATCGAAGACCAGGTTGTCATAGGACTTGCGAATCGCGTGGCTGGTGAGCCAGTCCTCGGGAGTTCTAAAGGACAGCGCGGCGCCTTCCACCTTCGGTCGGCGGCGGTTCAGGGTCAGAACGTTCTGGAAGAACGGCATGAGGTCTGGCAGATCAACCGGCGGGACGTCCTTCAGATCCGATAGGTCGAAGCTCTCCGCATGGCCTATGAGGTCGCGAACCGTCTGTATCGCCGACTCTCCACCAAGCGTTCCAGTGGTGTTGTCAAACCACGCGTCCAGCTTCTCACGCTTAACGCTGATCGCACCGGAGAAGAGGTCGTCGAACAGGCCCTCGCCACTCATGCCCAAGACGAGCTGCATCAGATCCTCAGGCTCGTCCATCGCGGACCCGAGCGCACGCATGATGCTGTTGAGTTTTTGCTCAAGCTTCTGCCAGATCATGGCTTCGACCGTGTCCGGGTTCCTGAGAGACACCACTTCGACTGGGCGCAGCTGCCCGTAGCGGTTGAGTCGGCCGACACGTTGGTGCAGCCGCATGGGGTTCCAGGGCAAGTCGACGTGAATCAATGCACTGCACCGCTCCTGCAAGTCGATGCCCTCACCGCCAGCCTCCGTCGACACCAGGAATCGAATGCGACCGGCATTGAAGGCATCGCACATGTCTTCACGGCGTCCCGCCAACTGGGTCAGGCGACCGTCTGGCAGCCTGATGCCTTCCAGACGGTCGTCCCCATTCATGAATCCCACCGCGCCTTGGCCAAACTCCGCCATCAAGGCACTGATGACAAGCGCCTGGGTCCGCTTGTACTCGGTGAAGAGCAACACGGGCTCATTGCCAAACCGTTGCTTGATGACCTCGATGATTCGGACGATGCGTGTCTCTGAAGTCACCTGATCCGCTGCGGCAATGAGGTCGGAAAGGTATCGACCCTCATCCTCCATCAGGCGAAGTCGAGCTTGCTTCTCGTCCCGTAGCCAGCGTTGCAAGGCCTGCTGGGCCTCGTCCCCATCACCTTCATCAATGGCTGCAAGCTCCGACTTGGACTTTGCGGCCTCCGCCCCGAGACGTTTGATCCGCGTCTGCAGCGCGGCTACAACCGCCGCAATGGAACTCGAAGCGAGCTTCTGAAGCGCAATGAGCACAAGCATCACTTGCCCCCCCTCAGTTCGACTGAGGGACGTCGCATATGCCTTGCCCGCCAGGATGAACTCGGACATCAGTTCATAGAAGGTCTCTTCCGGTGGCGAGTAGGTGAATGTCTCGGGGTGCTGGACCACTGGCTTGAACAGCCGCTGACCCTTCATGTCAGTTGCCTTCTGTTTGGCGTTCCGGATCAGGAATCTTGGAAGGGCCTGGAGCATTCCGCCTTCGTTCTTCTTGGGGCCGAACACGTCGGCATCGAGCAGACTCATCAGCGACCAGAACCCAAAGTTCTTCCCTCGATGCGGCGTGCCCGTGAAAAGCACGCAGGAGGTCACCTTGCCAGCCCTGTTCAGCTTTTCAACCAGCTCGAAGCCGAGTGTCTTTCCGGTTTCCTCGTCAGCGTTGAGGTGATGGGCCTCGTCGATGACCACCATGTCCCAGACAGGCGCATCGAGCAGGCGATCGTGCCGGCCGTTGCGGTCCGCGCGCAGGGTCGGCAATGAGGCGACGACGATCTGGTGAATACCCCAGAAGTCGGTTCGATCTGTGTCCAGATCCGTGTGATACGTCGCCGCCCGGATGTCGAACATCCGCTTCAGTCGCATCTGCCACTGCCCAACCAGCTTGGCCGGGCAAAAAATCAACACCCGCTGGACCTTCCTACTGGCAAGCAATGGCCAGAGCAGCAGACCGGCTTCGATGGTCTTTCCCATGCCGACGTCGTCAGCAATCAGCAGACGCATCGGCCAAGAACGTAGTGCACGGTGGCAAACCCAAAGCTGATGTGGAAGCAGCGAAATACGCGACCTCGTAAACACGCCCCAAGCCGCATTGACCGATGTGATCACCTCGGCCTGGACTCGCGCGGCCACTTCAAGCGAAGGCGCCAACTGCCCTTTTGTCAGCGCTTCGGATACTGAGGCGACCGGCGTCAACTCCTTTGTGAAGACCTGCTCGATGCCGTGAGCAAATCGTACGACGGTCGTGTCGCCATCCGTGAGCAGAACGGTGCCTTGTCCGTGCCGTGCGTGAAGCACCAAGGCATTCGCCTGGTAGGTCTTGCCGTTGGTCGTCACAGTTGCTCCTCCTGCTCTGCGGTTTCGTCGGACTCCACGAACGATCCGTGCTCTGCCCATCGCTCAGCTTCGCGGCGCGCCGCCTCGTTGGTCGCTACGAGTTGAAGCGGAATGTCATAAGCCCCCGAGAAACATGCCGCCTCCTCGCCCAGCTCTGATACCAGGACACGGTAGATGTCGCTGCTGGACCTGAGATCGGTGTGCCCAAGTCGAGCCATCAGCTCAAGCACCGCACTTCTTGGAGCAAAGGCAAGCTCGCGCGCAACATCCGAGGACAGGACCTCGAGACGAAGCAACTCACGAATGACCAGGTGCTGACCCAGCCGAAGCATGCCGCTCAAGGTGGGCGCCTCGATACCGGAGCCACTGAGGCTGGGGTCCGACGCTGGCGACAGCAGAAATTTGGCCAGCTTCGAGTCGCGGCGATCCAGCGTCTGAAACAGATGAACGTAGGTGTCGAGCCATCGGGCGATCCGATACAGCCTTGGAAAGCTGTCCATCCACAGCTCGAAGAGCGTGTCCGTCTGCTGCCCCTCACCGTAGGCCCGAAGAATACCCATCCAAGCCTCTGCGCCGACGTCGGGATGCACTTCGCAGATCGTCTGCCACCAGCCCTTGCTACCCAGAAAATCGAGGAATCCACGATGCTGCTGGTCCGTGACGCGACCGTAGCGGCGGAACAAACCCATGCTGAACAGCGTCATCCAAGCAGTTCTATCGTGAGGCTCCTCCTCTTTGAGTGCGTTTCGATCGACGCTCGCTGGCCAGAACTTGCGGTCGAACTCCGCCAGCCACTTCATGCCGTTCTCAGACCACCAGCCATGAATCGAGGCCAGGTCGAGACTCGGCGACAGGTCCGGAAAGTCTGCCTCGTAGGTTGCCGCCAGCCCGAGTTTGGTCAGCAGTAGTCGCCTCTCTTCTGTTGACAACCCACCCAAGGCAATTGAATCCTCTTTCAACGCGAACAGCCATCCGCCCAGGTGACTCCGCGCTCGAAGTAGTTCGATGACCGGCCCGTAAATATTGCGCGCCAGCCACGTGGCGGCCGCGGACTGCGCGTCATCGCCATTGGCGGACATACACCAGCCCGCGAGCATGGATGGGTCATCGCTCCAGACGGGCAGGTATTGCTCGACGAAACGAAATGCCGGGGAATCAGCCACGTAGTCGTGGTGCAGAACAGCCTCGTCCGGCGCGAATCTGCTCAGGAGTTGGGACTCTGGACCATGCCCTCGAATCAACGCCTTTGCGGGAACCCAGGTGCCGGCACGGGAGCGCAGCGAAAGGGAAGCCATCTCGGCGCGCCACCTGTAGGGCTCGCCAAGATTGCTCGGCCAGACACGAATGACCTCGGCCAGGTTGGCTACCTCGTCCGGTGGCAAGTGACCGCAATCGAAAGCCCCCACGACCTGAGCCAAGCCGAGTGAGGGAATGCTCTCTTCCTCTGCCAAACCGGAGCGCTGCAGCCACCCACGAACCTGTTCGGCGCACCATCCTTCAACGGGGAACTTGTCGACGAAAAGTTCCCACCGGAGCAACGCAGGGGCGACATTCGCCAGGTAGGTCAGATTGACCGACAAGCAGAGACTTTCGACCTCTGCCAAGGCCGCATCGTCCCCTTTCAGGCCGTTTGGAATCCGACCCGTACGATCAACGACATTGCGGACAACGCTACAGGCGAAGGTGTCGAGCAGCCGCACGTCCATCGCTGAATCCTGCTCAGGAGGCTCTCCAAGGAGCTTCTCCCACAGACCGTACCAGAAGCCGGCCGGCGAAACCGACTGCGCACAGCCCATCTCGGCGGCCAGGACAGACCAGTTTGATTCCGACTCGGTTTGCAAGTCAATCAGGACCGGTGAGACTTCGTTCGCGAGTGTCTTCGTCAGGGTCGTGTTGATGATGGTGGCAGACTTTCCGAGCGCCAGCGTCGCGCGCCCCGTGTCGATCTGAAAGGGCGCGTTCAACAGAACGCCACGGGCAGCCGTTCCGCGGGTCGGCGCTGTCACCCAGGTCGCTGGAACAGCAGGTTGGGCTTTGCGGTCGAATTCCTCGATACCGCCTGCTCCAATCCGGAGAACGACACTGCCCGAAGCGGCTCTGAACACAAGGATCCCGGAGTGGACGCGCCCGCCGTCGACGGGAAGCGCCACAGATCCGGTCTCGATCTGCCTGCCGCTGCCCAGCCGAACGATCCGGGGTTGCCAGGTGTGAGGCTCCTCACCCACCACGACACAACGAAGCTTGCGCGCGAAGACCGGCAGAAGCCCAGCAAGCCCGGCGAAACGCTCCGTCACCTCAGAAGCAGCACCCCGCGAATCGAGTGGCAATTCGATCAGCGTTCCACGCAGCGCGCGCTGACTGGGTGTCTGCACCGCTTGCTGGAACTGTTTCGTTGCCGGACTCGCCTTCCACTTGCGAGGAAGGCATCCCGCCACCACGTCAAAGCACAGGTCACCGCTCCAGACGCGAGGTGTGCTCGATGCGAGCAGCACGCTCTTGAATCCAAGTCCGAACTTTCCGGTGACACCCTCGTCTTCGTCCTTCGCCGACGCCCCCAGCATCAACATGCGTTCGAGGTCGTTCGCGAACTCCGCTTTGTAGCTGGCCAGACGACCAGCGTAGTTGATAGGGCGACCCCAGTGGGCGAAGCGGATCATCCGGTCCGACGACTGCATGACGAAGCGGCCGATGGCCTCCGCGTCGAACTCCAGGCGACCGTCGGCCTTCTGCAGTTGCTGCATCTCGATGACTGCGTCATCAGCGTTCTGAAAAACCTCGAACGGGATACTGGCCACCTCGTACTGGTTGTGCGTGACCCGAGCCTTGATGCCAGCAAGTACAGCGCCCTGTACTTCTTCGTCAGATTCGACCAGCGCGGCAAGGTCCGCGAGCGCACTTTCAAGATTTGCCATTGCGCCAGCGCTGCTACGGCCGGCCCGCTTGGCGCTGGCGGCACCGCGTCTGGCTTCGTCCAGGCTAGCCAGCGCCTTCGCTAACTTCCTGTTCTTTCCTATACCAGGCAATGAACGCAAGGACTGCGGAAGCCCTTCCAGAATCAGGCCACGAGCCACGTCTAACGTGACCTGATCCGCCTCGTCGGCAAGAGCAAACAGCTCGGACAGATTGGCGTGCTGCTGGTTATAGAGAACCTTGAGCAGTGATTCTCCCGTCCGCATCAGGATGTCTCGCTGCTGCTGGGGCTCTTTGTCCAGGAGCGCAGTCGCCGGGCGCATATGCACCCGACAGGTGAACCCCTGCCAGCGGTCCGTCATGACGAACAAGGTCTGAAGCTCATCGACAGGTGCCATCCGAACCTGAACTGCGGCGCCAGTCAACGACTTCGCGCTGACGTGGTTGCCGCTCAAAACAGCCAGGCGGATCGTCAGCGTCCTGAGCGCTTGCAGCAGCGTCCGGTTGCCCATCCACTTGACCCGCCGGTCAAAGCCGTCCTCGTGGCCTGGGTCTCGCCAACCAAGTTTGGCGAGATAGTCCTCGTATGCGATGGGGTCGAGCCAACTCTTCGCAAGAGAGGCGACCCGCTCTCCGAAGAGACCGATCACGGCACCCACGGCAGGCTTGACGCTGCTGGACACCAAAGGCTCGAAGTACTCCTCAAGCGACTGCAGCAGTTGCTCCTGAGCAGCGCCGCCCTCTTCACCCGGCATGTCAGCCGGCTCGAGCGTTGGCGTCGAACGGTTGTCGACAGCGATGCCGCCCAAGGATTCGAACTGCCTGTCGTTCACGACAAGCTCCGGCATCACGCCATGCACGCCAGCCACGAGTTCGGCGGCGGGCACCCAGGTTCCGGCCTTGCTCAGCAACCGGAGTTCCGAAAGCGACTTGCGGAGTTCTGGCTCGGGAGCGCTGGCGCGCCACTCGCTCAAGTAAATGCAGAAGACCTCGCACACGGGCGCACTCAGTCCCAGCTCGGGAATCTGGGTCAACGTCTTCTGGCAGATGTCCGCAGAGAGCTGTTTGGCAACCTCGGGAACCAGATGCTTCTCGACCGCATCAATCGAGGTTGCGACCGTCGCCCTCTCAAGAATTCCCCAGGCGGGCAGCAGTTCGATGGAGACCAAAGTGGACATGTATTGCTGCACGTCACGATAGCCGAAGCGTGCTGCCCGACCAATCGAGAGGCCGGCCTCAGACATCAACTGCCCCAGAACCGGTAACGCTTCGTCCTCACTGCTGACTTGAGCCAACAGTGCCGGGAAGGCGGGGTGAGCCCGGAGTTCGGTGGACAAGTCGTCCGGGCCGGCGTATGCATAGTCACATCGGCGTGCGAGGCCTCTGATTTCAGCGTCGAGATTGCTGATGCGGATGAGACTGTTCAACGCGATTGCTTCACCGGTTTCCAGCGGCAACCATGCCGTTTCACTCCAGGCCTGCGGCAGTCGATCAGCAAGAGTTCGATGTACGCCCAACAGGTCCATCAGGTAGCGCCAATGCTGCACAGGGCTCGCTGCTTTCAAGACGACTGACGCGGCGGTCGTCGCGCCCCAGGTCCGCAGGAAGCGGTTCTGCTGCCGCAAATGGTCGGCATCGACGGATGGTTCGATGAACCGAACGCCAATACTCAGGCCATCAGGGAGCTCAGGATCCCGACCCAAGAAGCATTCACCCTGCACCGCACCGCGGTGACCGCTGAAGTCGCGGTGAAGCGGCAGGCGCATCCAAGCGTGTTCCTCCACCACCCGTCCGAGCAACAGATCGATCTCCTCGGAAGTGAATTCAGTCGCGTCGACCCGGCTGAAATCGTTGCACACGCGAAGTCGATTGAGCACGGAGGTCTCATCTACGGCCTTGACGTTGAGTGGCTGAGCACACTTGTCCGGTATGGAACTGCACAGGCTGTCGGTCAGCACGCGCCACGGCGCCTCATCGACCATTCTCCATAGCCTGACCCAGGGTGACTTCTGACCGACCGGATCCTTCCACAGCACATCGCTACCTAGATAGTGGTCCGGCGATCCGTGCAGCAGGTATCGAACGCCTCGGATGACGATTGGATCGTCGAGTTTCGCGGGTGCGACCAGCGTGAGGAGGTCGGCGCGCTGCAAGTTGTCGCCAAGCGGTGGCGGCGTCGCCTGTGCACCCGCTGCACGCAACACAGCCTCGGGATCTTCCGAGCTGGGTATCCTGCCAAGGCCATCGTCTCTCACCCCATCGACATACGACGCGACGGTCGAGCGAACCACGAACACTCGGATCTCGGGGAGGGCGCGAGCCAGTTTCTGGACGAATCCCAAAGGCCGATTGGGATCGGAAACCTTGAAGACCCAGCCTCGGCCATGGGACTCGGTCAATTCCGCCAGGGATACGCCCTCGATGTCGCCATCCTCACCTTTGTAGGCACGAAGCACCTTGAGGCGGCTGCACTGGCGCAGTAGCGATATCTGCTTAGTCTCGTCGCCAGCTGCTCGGATGACGCGCTCTGAAGCATCAAGAAGCTGAGCCTTGGTAACGCCGCCTGAGTGCGATTCGCTCAAGTCGTGCCGCGTCATGGCATCCAGCCAGGCACCGAGGTCTGCATCACTTGTGATCGCAGTAACGCCGTCCGGACCGAGATCGCCAGGTACCGGCAGCGCGCGGGTCGAAGCGCTCAAGAGCGTTCGATAGAGTGCCTCAGGTATTGCCCCTTTGGCCGCATGATCCTGCGGACCGAACGCAAATATTCGGTCGGGCGACAACAGTTGAACGATGCGCTTGAAAAGCTTCCTGTGCTGGCGGACGTCGACCAAACGTACCGCCTGCAGGCACGTTCGCAAGAGGGCGACCAATGCATCTTGGATGTCGCCAGTACGGACGTACCGTGCAGCCTCCATCTCCAGGAAGTTGGCGAGATATTCGAGGTCCGTCCCGCTCTTCAGTATCTGCGCATCGATGCCCTTCAAAGCACGAATCAGAAGACCCGGCTCCCAGGTCGCGTGGCCGATCGCAAGACTGGGGGCCGCGGCATCAGCAAACGCATACCCGTTCAAAACTGCCAGGCCAGGCAGCGCTCGCCACGGTCTCTCTGCATCGTGCAGGGGTGGAGCTGGCAAGGACAACACCGGTTCAATGGCCGGCTCGACGAGCTCCCAACGCGACCCAGACTTCGTCAGCCGTCGAATCCAGGCAAAGCGCTTGCATATGAATTGCTGAAACGTCGGATAAAACGCGACGCGCGACCCCGCATCGCCCGCCGCAGCGCACTCCACGATGGCGCGGGTCAGCGCGGCGGTCTCGTCGTCTTTCAGGCTAGCTGATTTGACGTACTCCGAGAGTCCCGGGAGAAACTCCGGCAGCACGGCTTGCTGCGCCAATGACTGGTTCCATTGCCTCAGCACCACATGCTGCGAGGGGCTTTCTGGCAAGACCTCGCAGGGCTTGTCCAAAGCGTCCATGTCGGCGATACCCCGACGACCCGCGTCGACAAAGAATTGCCCGTGCAGGACGATTCGATACTCCCGGGAAGACCCTGGTATCCAGGCTTCGTAGCTGAAGCGCTGCTCCTCGGCCGGAAGGAAAACGGCCCACTGCAGGTCCAGTCGCCCGGCACGCTTGTCTGCATGAGCAAACATCACGGCTGCTTCGGCGACCGCCTTGTCGGGTCTCGGCTCGCGGGTCCCAGCCTCCGTGATGACCATAGACGTCGGCCAGCTCTTGGCCGCACGCAGCGCGCCGAAAGGCAGAACGGCACCTGGCACGCGCTGGCGAACCAGGAAGTGCATGTGCTCAGAGCGCGGGCGATCATCCCTGACAGTGCCGGAGATCTGACAGTCGTCAGTCTCGTGATCCAGCCGTTGATCCGAAGGGTGCGACTCCAGAGTCACCGTGAACGGTTCACGCATGTCCGCCCCGGCAAACCTCACCTGTTTCAGATTTCTCAGAAGCGGCAACAGTCCCCCGATGCGTTGATCGGTGCGGGGGTCTGAGAAGAAGTCGAGGTCCTCTGCGGGGTTCTCACCGGGATACCGCTCGATGATTGCCGCCATGGGTCGTTCGCCTGATCGGGGAACATGCGACTGCTGACGCAGAGGAACCCACAACAGGAACCAATCTCGGCCGCTGGATGCCTCGGGCTGTGCTCGCGCCACCGCCTCCAGGCAGCCCAAGTCTTGGTCTGTGACGGTCTCCCACTGCTGGTGCATCTCCGAGCAGTCATAGTCTTCAGCTCGCCACGGGTTCAGAAAGTCTTGACTGAGTTCTCCCCCATGGCTTGCCAAGTAGAAGAAGCTCTCACAGAGGTGGAAGACGCTCTTCATGCCGAGACCGAACTTTCCGATCGCCCCGGAATCACCCGCCTTGGCGTTCAGTCCAAACGAGCGAATTGCGCGGCGATCGCTTGCCTTGAACCTCCCGTCATTCAGCACCCAAAGAGCCGGGCCCTTGAGCAACATGTGGTCGGCTGCCGCACCATGACCAGGGTGAAACCCGAACGCCAGGGACTTTGCTCCCGCGTCGTCTGCGTTCTGCACGAGTTCCTTCAGGATCGGGAAGCCGCTCCTGTAGCGATCGCGCAGATTGATCGCAATCTGATTGACGTAGTCGGTGGTGAATCCAGTCACTTCTTATGTCCTCCGGAATGCTCCCGACTACGCATGGAGATCTTTCCGCCGGACGGCAAAACCAACGGGCTTGATTTCGACAAGCAAGGCACACCAGCCTCAGCCAGGTTGAGTGGCGGCCGGCTCATATCGTGTCTTCTTCCGAGTCCGTCGGCAGCCATTCGCACAGCGTCGAGCCGGGGACCAACGAGACGCAGATGCCCGAGGTCTTTCCAACGGGCACGCGAGGAGGCCAGTCCAGTAGGTCCAGGTCCATGCCCGCAAAGTAGTCCGCCAATGGCTGCGCTGCGGCCTGGCCGAACGTGTCAAACCATTCGCCAAGGTCAGCGACGACCAGTACCCCAATGGTGCTCGCGTGAGCGTGGGTGGCAGTCTTCACCGCGGCACGCAGTTGCTCCAGGCCAGTCTTCAAGCTGCTCTTACTTGCACTCGCCTTGACTTCCAGGGGCACCGTGACCCCGTTGCCAGTCTCGAAAACGCCATCGAGCTCGCGAAACCGGACAACGTAGCGGTTGCGCAGGTCCACCTGCTCCCACCGCAGGACTCTGAACCGGGTTGCCGAAAGCTGTAGCTGCATTTGCTGCCGAACGCGCTCCTCCACGAGCTGCGTGAGTTCCAGCCTAGAGTCGGGTGTCTTGGTTCCCGAGTTCACATTGGCCAGAAATGTGTGGTGCGCCATGTGACAGCGGTAGCTCTCTGCATCCAGAGGTAGCAGCATTACGCCCTTGATCGATGCCATTTGCCCTCCAGCGAGTGGTACACGTCGGTGTCTGCCAGTAGCTGCAAATCGATGACGATTTCAACGTCCAGCGTGCCGGCGTGCGCAGGCACGTCAGGTGGAATTTGGGGCACAAGATAGCGCGGCGTCAGACCTCCGACCAGGAAGACCGACTCCTTCCTGGGCCCAAGCCCGCGCAACAGCGTGACGAGGACACGCTCGCAGTCCACTGTGTATACATCGCTGTATCTGCCGAAGTGCAAAGGTTTGACCATCAGAAGCCGATCCTTGTCCGGCGCAGGTGCGCGGCCAGTTCCTTGGCGCGCCCCTCGGCGCGCACCAGGTCCAGGTAGGTCTGGATCGGGCTGGCCAACCAGACACCGTCCACGCGCTGCCTGAACAGCAGATCACCTGGCGACTTGGTGTCGATGACGACCAGATTCGCGCCCTCACTGACTGGGCGGGCGCCCAGCTCTCCCAGCGCCGCTTCGGTGGTCGAACCGACCGGCAAGCGGATGCGAACCTGCGAGACGTTCGACAGAAAAGGGGCGTAGCGCTGGGCAGCCGCTTCGTGGGTGACCGCGTAGTCGATCCCATGCGAAGAACACACACCGTCGAGTCCTGCGGCCAGGGCGTCGACCTTCATGGAAGGAACGAAGAACCTGCGCATCGCCTCAGCCGGTTGCTGTCTCAGGCTCGCGGCCCAGGCATCCAGCAATGCCGCAGGCTGACTCACGCGCCGCTGCTTGCCCGGCCCCTGACCCCGTGAATCCAGCCAGTCGAGTCGTTCCAGTTCGGTCAAGACCATCGACACGGTCGACGGGGATGCCGAGACGTCCTCGGCCAGTTCGGTCACACCCAACCAGTCCTCGCGGCGCATCAGCAGGCCATGCAACACGTGAGCGCGACGCCCGGAAAATAGCGAACGGATGGCCCGGGAGGTCGACTTCGATGGCGGCTTGTCAACGAAGAAGAGCGCACCCGGTGCCGGAAGGTACAAGCTGCCCCCGGCGTCGAAATACCCGACCCGCTCCGCTTTCAGCAGGTCCTTGGCGCCCGGAGAGATCGATTCGGCCGCGAGCAGCGGCAAGGTGCCGTCTGCGCCGGCATCGCCAGTGCCCCGCGACGCTGCATCCCGAATCTGCCAAAGTGCCTGCCGGACATCCCGCGGATAGAGCGCCTTTCGGATCCCGACCAGCAGTGCCAAGGGACGCCCGGCAACCCGAATCGAGACTGAAACGTCGTTCACCGCGGCCTGCCCGCCAGCGTCGACTTGGCACGCGAAATCAGCCGTCACGTCCGGGAGGGCCCGCAAGGCTTCCAGGAGTTCGGCGATCAACGCGCTCTCGACTTCAGGTGTGTTCACGACCATGCCTCATGGGTTATTCGCTGTACAGCGAATGAAAGAACTGTATAGAATATTCCGAAGTAAGGCAATATTTGCTGCACAGCAAAATTGACTTCGGATCAGATTTGTCGACCCAAACCCCGTCACGACACCTTCGAAGGGAGTGCACCGACCATGTCCTCCAGCAAGCCGCCAAAGACCGGTGAACGGGCTGCCGACGTCCCCGGCCTGCAAACTCTGCTGGCCGTCCCGCTGGGCGGGAGACGGGACGCCGTGGCCAAGGACGTTCGCCGACGTGCACCGCAGTTCAGCGCTATCCCCGCCCATGATCTGGCAGATGCTCTGGACGTACCGGAGCACTGGCGCCCGGGCAGCGAATGGTCGTTCACTCGCTATGTGCCGATCGTCAGCGTCGAGGAACATGCCCGGTACAACTCCCCGGCATCCGAACTCGTCTACTTGATCGAAGAGGCCGTATCGGCCGAGCGGTTCCAGCAACTTCTGAAGCATTCCGAGTCGCTCGACGAATCCGACGACCCGAGCTTTGCGTTCCTGACCAAGGGCGAACGCAGCCGTCTGGAGGATGCAATCGCCGAGAAGCAGATGGAAGCCAACGAGTCGAACGGCATGAACTGCATCGCAAGATGCTCGGTTGAGAGCGACTCTGGGGCGGTTCTGGAATTCGAAGGAGACGTCGAGGACGACGGGGCCTGCATCAATCTGCGTACGCCCTACGACAAGCGTGCCAAGCGATTCACAGACCTCTCTCGTTGTCTCACGTCGGGCTGGTAGTAGTCTTCGAGTTCGAAATCCGTATCGACAGAGCAGCGCAGCCATGAACCCAGCGACTCCGATATCGCCAGCCAAGGGCAAGCGGCCGAGCGACATCTTCAACGGTGCCACCGTCAAGCGGAAGTTCGTCGAGGAAGTGCTCGACATCATCCGCAAGACCGCCACCTCGCATCAGACATTCATCGAGGGAACGATGGTTTCGTCGTCCGAGCGAAACGAGTGGACGCTGCCCACCGGCAAGGCAGTGAAAACCGCTCCGTTCTGGGGTCGCCCAAGTTCCCTTTACGTCGACGATGAAGAGGCTCGTGCGCGGATCATGCAAGCCATGGGGATCGACCTTCGCAAAAACCACACCTATCGAAAGTACTGCTGATGCGATCGCCAACGGAACCGAAATCCACGCGTCCTTCGCGACGCAAGAGAGGAAGCTGAAATGGATTCGCGAACCTTCACCGTCCAACAAATCTACCAGGACCGTCGGCAATACCGCGTCCCCTTCTACCAGCGTCCCTATGTCTGGAATCGCGATGACCAGTGGGGAAGGCTATGGGAGGACATCCGCGACAAGGCCGACGCAAGATTGGAAGGAGGCAAGGCTGTGCCGCATTTCATGGGCGCTGTGGTGCTGGAACCGCAGAAGAAAGCGGGCCTAATGGGAGTAGAGAGGCATCACATCATCGACGGGCAGCAGCGGCTGACGACGTTGCAGTACGTTCTGACGGCACTGATTCACACCCTTCGCGCAGCAAAGCATGAAAAGTTGCTGCCGTTGATCGAGGCATGCCTCGCGAACTCGAATCCAGAAACGATGGAGGACGAGGCGATCGAGCGGTTCAAGCTCTGGCCGACTTTCCGAGACCGCAAGCAGTACGAGCTGGCGATGAAGGCCGATTCGCTCGATGCGCTGCGAGCCAGGTTCCCCGCGAGCTTCACTCAGACTGGGAGCCTACGCAAGATCGGCGTCACTCATCCACCCGCGCTCGAGGCAATCGTGTTCTTCCATGAGGCGATGCTCGAGTGGGTTCTCGACAAGACAGAATCGGACCCGGCCACCCGCGCGATGGCGCTGGCCTCCGCTGTTCTGACTGACCTGTCGATCGTGTGCATCTCCCTGGGCGACGATGACGATGCCCAGGTGATCTTCGAAACCTTGAACGGCCACGGCGCCGAGTTACACGCAACCGATCTGATTCGCAACTTCATCTTCATGCGAGCAGGTACAGACGCCGACGACCTGTATAACAATTTGTGGAGCCAGTTCGAAGCCCCGCTATGGTCCGAGCTGCAGTCCCGAGGCCGCCTCAACCGACCTCGGCTCGAATGGTTCGTTCAGACCGCCGTCCAGGCGCAGACCGGCGACGAGATAGACATCGGGCGCCTCTATGCAGGTTACCGCCGGCTGGTCGATGCGACTGCGGGACTCGGGGACGCTGCAGCCCAGCTTTCGATGCTCAACCGCTATGGAGAGCAATACAAAGCGCTCGTCACAGGTGCGGGCGCCCAACCGATCGCTGTTTTCGGTCGGCGCGTGGCCGTCTGGGACGCGTCACCCGCTCATGCGCTGGCACTGCGCGTCGCGGTATCTATGCTCACCATAGATGAGCAGCAGGAAATCTTCAGCTGCGTCGAGTCCTACTTGGTCCGACGGGCCGTATGCGGCCTGTCACGCAAGAACTACAACAAGGTCTTCGCGCAACAACTGAAGCTGCTGATGGAGGGAGAGTTGAGCGCCGCATCGTTCCGTGCGGCGCTTTCAGTGTCGAGCGGCGATGCCTCGCGTTGGCCGAGCAACGAGGAATTCCGTCGGCAATGGCTGGACGGCGCCGTCTTCCCTGGTCGCCTCGACGCCGCAAAACTCCGCTCGGTCTTCCACCGACTGGAGACCGCCATGCGCTCCGAGCTCAGCGAAGAACGGGTGCCACTGTCCATGGAGGCTCTGGACATCGATCACATCATGCCGCAGTCCTGGTACAGCCACTGGCCGCTTCCAGACGGCTCGAACGTGTCGATGGACGAGGCCAACGCTGCTGCGCCGCTGAGGTTCATGGGCGAGGGCCTGGAACCCAAGACGCTGGCTATCCATCGCCGCCAGGACGCCTTGCCGCGCATCGGCAACCTCACGCTCGTTCACTATGGCGTCAACCGCTCTCTGCAGAACCACGCTTTCGACGCGAAACGCAAAGCCATGTTCGAACATTCGAACCTGCAATTGAACCGGCGCTTGATGCAGCGTGACTCCTGGGATGAAGCTGCGATCGCCGACCGGGGGGAAGAGCTCGTCAAGATCGCGATGCAGATCTGGCCTGGTCCGGTGTAATCACCGCAGGGGGATTCAGAAATCCTGCTCTTCCAGGATCCGGAGCGTTTTCTCGTCCGCCCGACCACTGAAGTACTTGGACAGGAGCTGTTCAAAGATGAATCGCGGGTTTCTCGCGAGTTCGTGATCGAACATCGCCTTCGCCTGCTGGTCGCTGCTCGAACCTTGGGCACTTGAGTCCACTTGAGGGGATTGGAACGCCGGCTTGTCATCCGTAGTACGGCGAAGTTGGGACGCTGAAGCCTTAGCAAACAAAGTCAGGCAGGAGCGGAGCTTGAGCGCGTCGACGCTCCCGAAGATGTCGCGGGCAGAGCTTCCCTCGAGCGCCCACAGTACGCTCATGCAGTCCATGAGCCTGGTACCGAGCAAGGCATGGTCCAGATAGTCGCGCGCCTCATCGAGCGAATCGATTCCGAACTTGCGCGACATGCCACTCGTGCCGAGCCCTCGAATCTGCGGAAAGATGAACCACATCCAATGGGTCGACTTCTGACCAGAGCGCAGCTCTGAAAGTGCGACATCGAACACTTGTTCCTGCGCTTTCACGAACCTCTCCAGACCCTCTCGGACGCGTCGACGCGCCGGACGATGGACGAACTCCTCGGGCGGGACGTGCCAGTACTCGCCGCTGGAATACACCGGGCGGTGGCTCCGTGCAGACTCCCGAAGCGGAAACGATGGCTCGCCAGCAATCTCGCGGAACCCAGTATCCTCATCCAGAGGGGTGAAGCCGTTGAAACGGAGAGCTCGCTCACAATCGTCGCGAGATTCGAACAGTAGGCGGTCGAAAACCGACGAGAGATCGTCAAAGAACACAGCCTCGGCCTTGCCGTCGTGTTGATTGACGACGGTGCACCAGTTCTGCTGGAGCATCCCCGTCACCTTGAACCAGAGCGGCCCAGCGGGCACCGCGAGTGTGGTTTCGTCCCGAGTTCTCATGCGTCCTCCCCCTGAGCCGGCTGCCGTTGCGGATTCAGCAATCGTTTACAAAGCCTGCTCTTCGTGAGACTCACCGATCATCGGTGGTCAGGCCACTACAGATGCTTTTTGTAGTACGCCCACTGAGCACGTGCCAGCATTGTCGAGCCGACCGCCATTCCGGCGATGACCGGAGCCCAGGCGATCGTTCCCGGCCACACCAAGATGACCACCCCGCCCAGCCCCAGCACCGCCATCTGCAGGTACTTCGCCCGGTGGTATAGGCTGGCCGACTCCCGCCCTCCGCAGGACCTTCGAATCGCACGCTCGGTCAGTCCATCCACCGCACCAACCGCGTACAGCAGCAGCAGCAATGGCAGGAAGCGAATGAGGATCGCGAATCGCACACCCAGCAACTGCGTTCCGACCATCGCGGTCTCGATGGCCTCGCGATTGGCCAGGTAGCTGCGACGGACCACCGTGTCCGGGATCGACAAGGCCGATGGTTCGGCGAAGCGCAGCCCCATGTCATGGATGCCGGTGGCCTCGAACATCAACCCATACAGAAAATTCGCCGGCCCGGTGATCTCTCCAGCCTCCCGGCCCTGCCGTGCCGCCAGCGCGATGCCGTGCCCGAGATCGGCGGCCAGCAGACCGCGCAACCGGTCCAAGCCATCCGGCCACACCCGCGACACGAACACCCAGTCGATGCTCCAGGCGACTAACAGGATCGCTACCAATCCCAGCGTCAACGAGAACACCAACTTCAGAGGGCTCAGCAGGACACCAGCCAAGGGACCATCATGGAAGGACGTGTTCTTACTCCCCATGACTGGACTCCACTTCCTGGGCCTCCTCCTGATCGTACTCCGGCCGATTCCAAGGCCCATCCAGTCGGCTGCGCAGCGCCTGCCCGATCGCTGCCAGGCCCTCGGGCATCAGCGGGTCGTGTTCGGCACTGGGCAGCGGCATCCGGATCTTGTGCAACTGGCCACCATGGATCAATGCAAAGGCTTGGCCCTTGGGCAACTGCACCAGATCGGTCGGCTCCAGCATGCGCAAGCTCTCCGGGGCGATACGGTCCTCGTTGCGGCTGGCGAAGTCGGTGAACTCGCCAGGGTCGTTGGTATCCGATACCGACGACGACACGATGGTCGACACCACGTGGACCTGTGGCAGTTGGTCGGTCAGCAGTTCGGCCGTGTCTACTTCCTTTACGCGCAACATGATCAGCGTGTTGAAGTTGCCGGCGATCTGGCCGGCTTTGGCGTGCGAGCCGATGCGTGCTTCCACGTCCGACCAGGTTTGCGTGTAGGCGGTCACCTGAAATCCGGCGCCACCGGCCTTGTTCAGCAGCGGGATGAACTCGTCGCCTATCAACTCGTTGAACTCGTCGGCATGGATGGCGATCCGCCGCGGGCGAATCTCGCCCGGCAGTCCGCGCCCTGGCCCGAACTTGTAGAGGCTGCCGGCCACGCTGGTGAGATCCGCGAACATGGAATTGCCCACTGCGCCCGCCACCTCGTAGTCGGACAGCGCGTCGAGCCCGACATAGACGATCCCACCCAGATTGATCACCGAGGTCCAGTCGAATACTGGCCGCCAGTCGGTCGGATCCTCGAGCGTCGGCGACAGCAACGCTGCCGTGCGACCGGTGGTGAGCTTTTCCATCAAGGGCAGCAGCGACGCCACCAGCTTGTCGAAATGGCTCTTCTCGTAGTTCAGCGTCGATGCTAACGCATGGGCGATCGGATCGTAGAGCTTGCGGCGGCGCGCGTACTCGACCAGGCTGACCGCGCGCGCACCGCGTGACTGCAGGCCCTTGTCCAGGCTCTTCTTGTCGATCGCCATGGCCTGCAATGCCTCACGCCAGCCGGCGGCTGCCGGCTCGTGGTCGAACCAGTGCTCGAAGTAGTCGACTAGCAAGGGCTCGACATCGGAGGCGTAGCGGTTGATCTCCTGGTAATCGGGCTTGCGGCCCAAGGCCACCAGCGCACGCGCCATTACATTGACGAATCGCCAGACGAACTCCTTGAAGGCGGCTGACTGACCTTCCGAGGGCAACTGGCCGGCGATACGCGTCGCCACCTCGGTGATGCGCGAGAAGCTGCCCACCGGGTTGTAGCGCGCCGAGATCTCCGGGTGTCCCAGGTGAAACATGAAGAACTCGTCCGAGCGCCCTGCCCGCTTGGCCTCGGCATAGACGCGGCGCAGCAGGTTGATGTCGCCCTTGGGGTCAAACACGATCACCACCTCGCCGCGGCGGATGTCCTGGGTGATCAGCAATTCCGCCAGACGAGTCTTGCCCACGCGCGTGGTGCCAAGCACCAGCGTGTGGCCGACCCGGTCGGCGATGTCCATCCAGATATCAGCCTCGACGGGCTCGACACCATGGATCGCCGGATCGCCGCCCAGGCCGGGGGGCGCCGCTGCCGGCCAACGAAGCCGCGCCAATAACCCTGCAAGGAAACCTGGCTGCAACAACGGCTGGTTCTCTGGACGCCGAGCTTCGAACAGGCGCTGCGTATGACGCTGGTCCCACTGGAAACCCCGCCCCAAAAACAGCCGCTCGGCCGACCACGGGATCTCGGTCGAGGTCACATCGTAGCGGCGCTGACGCCTCAGATTGGCACGGTAGCGCAGGTTTCGCACGCCAGCCGTGCCTCGCCACGCGGCATGCCCCATCAATGCACCGGCCAGCAGCCAGTCCCAGGGGCGGCTCAACAAGAACAGTCCCGGATCCCAGACCACCACGCCCGCGCCGAGCGCCGATACACAAGACGCGCGAAGTTCATACGCCGGGCGCAGCAGAGATTCGAGCGGATAGGCCATCAAGCAGAAGGACTTGAGCCATCCACCACGCGCACCAGCGTCGAATCGATGGCCGGCAGCGGCTGGATGAATCGCTGCGGATCGCAAATCACGACGCCGTTAATCCGGGTGCTACCGCCGCCAGATCGCTTGCGCTCATACCAATGAAAATTCACGCCCCCCTCGGCGCGCAGGTGCCAGCCTGCTTGCAAGACCTCACGCTGCACGCGTTTGGCGCTATCGGCAGCGGCCTCACGACCCTCAACTTGTTGTTTGGCGAACTCCCGGAATATTCGTGGTGAAGCCAGCAACAAACCTTCCACCACCACGTGCACAGCGGCATCCGGCGTGTTGACCGGCAACGCCCCTCCGATAGTTCCCCGGCTCAGCCACGCAATGAACTGCCCCGCGAGTGCGGCTTCTTCAGGCGCCACCGCCTCCAGAAACTCGGGCGAATCCGCGGCAGGGAGGTTCTGCGCTGCCGGGACTCTCGCTTCTGCGACTGGTTTCGCTGCGGGCATCTCCGACGCATGACTCACCACCGGTGGTGGTGCCGACACCCGTGCTGGCACATCACGCGCCACCAATTCGCCGATCACTCCAGCCGGATCCGCATGGCCACTCAGGCACGCGCGCAGTTCAGCCATCAACGCAAGATCCTCGCCGAGCCAGTCGTGGATAAGAGCGGGCACGCACCGCTCGAACAGCCGCAACGCCATGGCCGGGTCGACCTCGTCCGACACCACCCCGGGCGCCAAGGATTCGATCCGGTAGCCAAGCGCACCGCTGGCCCGCATAGAACCCGCCATCGGATTCCACGCGTGAGGAATGCCAGTGCCCAGCTCCATCCACACACGCATCCCCACACAGACGTGCGGCAGATCTCGCAGCAGCGCCGCCACGAACACCGCATAGGTCCATCTGTGCGCCTGTGCCCCGATTACCTCGGGCGCCTCGCCGCGCGGCAGGATCTGTCCGCGTCGGCGATCAAGCGTCCGAAGCGTCGTCGCGAGCGCCCGGTGCAGTTGTCCACCAGCCTGCCCAAAGCGGCTCGACTCCAACACAGGCAGCATCTGGACGAACTCGGCATGGACATCGATCAGCGGCCGCGCTGCCAGCGCAAAGACCTCCGAGGGGAAGGCCAGTTTGATGCGCAGGGCCGGAATTGCGTTCCCAAACCCCAGACCATCGATCAGCGCCTGCGCCTCAAACACCGGCCGTTCGGCGCCCAGCACTGAAGGCGTCGCACGCGACCCGGTCGGCATCCGTATGCGGTCGTCGATCTCGCCACCAAAAGCTGGCTCGTGCCTATCGTCAATCTGCGTCATCCGGCCAGTATTGGGCGCGTGCGGGCAGCCATCAAAGGCGACCAAGGCCAACGCGAAGCACTGATTCGGCCTTGACATCGTTCTCGCGCGGTGGGTTTGAACCCTTCCCACCCCTGCCTCCCGACGCAACTCTGCCAGGAACCCACTTCGATCCACTGGACCCGCAGGTTTGCAAGGGGGAATCGAGGCATTTTCCGGGGCCTGATTCTCCCCGATTCAACCGCCTTGCCTGCCTACGATGCCCTCCATACGCGCAGCGCCGTGAACGGCCAACGCAGGTTCCAACGTTTGAGGAGATCCTGTTGCCCAAGTCGATGAACAGCAGCCCCCAGGTGGGATGGGGTGTGGCGATCTGCCTGATCGCGGCATTCCCCGCTCACGCGTGCTGGGAGCAGGCCGCAGAACGCTACAGCGTCAGCCCAGAGCTGCTGTACGCGATCGCGCGCACCGAATCCGGCCTCGATCCGCAAGCCGTCGGACTCAACCGCAACGGTTCGCGCGACATCGGTCTCATGCAGATCAACTCCGCCTGGCTGCCCAAACTCACCACGCACGGCATCGCGGAACGCGACTTGTTCGATCCCTGCACCAGCATCCATGTGGGAGCCTGGATCCTCGCCGGCAACGTCCAGCGGCTGGGCTACACCTGGGAAGCCATCGGCGCCTACAACGCCACGAACCCCGCACTGCGCCGCGCCTACGCCGAGCGGGTCTACCGCCAGGTGGCTGCGACCAGAGCGCGATCACAGCCTGGACAACCCACCATTGCATCAACCAGACCGCTACCCGTGGCGGTCACGGCGAGCACGCAATAGCGGCTGCGAACGCCCGCATCCATCTCCCGACCGCTCTCCCTGCACTCACTGCATCTACCCAGAAAGGACTTCCCATGAAACCATCCCGCCGCATCGCCTTCATCACACCGATGGCGATTCTCCTGGCGCTCGGCGCCACCTCGGCCTTCGCCGGCACCACCGGCGCCGAGTTCCAGACCATGTACACAACGCTGCTGGACTGGGCTACCGGCTATCTGGGCAAGGCGATAGCCGTGGCCGCCTTCATCCTGGGCGCGGGCATCGGCGTGGCGCGGTCCTCGCCGATTCCGGCCCTGGTTGGCGTCGTGTTCGCGCTGTTCATGGTCTACGTGCCGAACATCATCGACTCGATCATGACGGCGACGATCTGAAGCGCTGCAGCCATGAACGACGCCTCGCTCGATATCCCGCGCCGGCTCAACGATGCACCCCGCATGTTCTGGTGGGAGATCGACGTCGCCCTGATCTTCCTGGGGGCAGTGCTGGCCGGCTTGCTGGCCGGCTTCTTCATGACCGGCTGCGCCCTGGGCGTGCTACTGGCCTTGAGTTTCGCCAAAGCCAAGTCGGGCGAGCATCCAGCCTTTGCGCTTCACCTTCTGTACTGGCACCTTCCCTCGATCATCTCGGGGCTCAGGCGCACGCCGCCCTCCTACCAACGGGAGTTGATGGGATGAGGCTGGAATGGCTGCGCGCAGACATCGCAAGTGCCCGGCGCGCCACGACGTATCTGGCAGTGCTGCTCACCGGCTCGCTGCTCGTCAACGTCGTGCTGGCCTTATTGACAGTGCGCATGTCCAACCGTGAACGGGTGGTGTTGGTGCCTCCCACCATCAACAAGACCTTCTGGGTCGAGTCCGAGCGGGTCAGCGCCGAGTACCTGCAGCAAATGGCGTACTTCCTGATGCAGCTCACGCTTGACGTCACGCCCCAGAGCGTGGACCACCAGGCCAGCGTGCTGATGCAGTACGCCGCCCCCGCATCCTACGGCGAACTGCGAACGGCCATGACCGCAACCGCCGATCGCCTCAAACGCGACGGTGCCTCGACGATCTTCAGCGCACGCGACCTGATCGTCGACGAGGCCACCCAACGCGTGGGCATACGCGGGCAACTCACCACATTCATCAGCGACCGCCGCGTGTCCGAAGTCTCGAAGGCCTATGCCATCGAGCTGCAGTACGCCGGCGGCCGCGTCTTTCTCAAGGCATTTCGCGAGACCCATCCCAATGATCCCCTGGAAACCAAGCCTTCTGCTACCTCCACTGCTGCTGCCGCTGCTAATCGGTAATCCCGCCCACGCGCTCCAGATCGTGGATGCGCAAGACGGGCAGACCGTGCTCGGCAAGGTCTCGCGCAAGGAGATCACCCGCATCGCATTCGAGCGCGGACGGGTGCGCAAAGTCACCGGAAATGCCGGCGAGTTTGTGCTGGAGAAGGACGACGAGAAGGGCCAGATCTTCGTGCGGCCCACGGATCCACAAAGCACCAAGCCGATCAACCTGTTCCTCACCTCAGACCGCGGCACCGTCGCGCTGCTGCTTCAGCCTGTCGACACCCCGAGCGACACGATCATGATTCGCGAGCCGCGTGAACGCAGCACGGGGCCCACACGCGTGGAGGCCAGTGGCCGTCATGTCCGCACCCTCAAGAACCTGCTTCTCGCGCTCGCGGACGACGCCCTGCCCGACGACATGCAAGCCCTGGAGCCGGCGCGCGATGTCGCCTTGTGGTCGGGGACACGTCTCACCCTGCAGCGGGTACTGCTGGGCACCGGCGTGGTGGGTGAGAAGTACCAGTTGACCAACGTCGCCGACACCACGATGGAAATAGCTGAGACCGCACTATTCAAGTCCGGCGTGATGGCGGTCAGCGTGGAGCGGCCCAGCCTGCGCCCGGGTGAGGCGACAAACGTTTTTGTGATCCGGGAGCGGCGCAGCGATGACTGAAACCGTCTCCAACTCGGTGACCGTCAAGCGCCGCCAGTACCTGCTGCTGGGCGGAATCGGCGCGTCAATCGTCATCGGCGCGTTGTTCTCGATATCACTCACCAGTTCCAAGCCCGACTCCGAGCGCAAATCGAAACTGAAGTCGACCAACATCCTGGCGCCCGGTGGCCAGGTCGACCCGCGCGATGCCTGGCGGGGACAGGCCGACGCACAACTGCGTGCCATCGAACAGAAGTCGCGCGAACTGACTCAACGTGACAAGGAGATGGAGGGCCGCAGCCTCGAGATGATCGAGCGGCTGCGCAAGCTGGAGGCCAATGGTCTCACTTCCCTGCCCCCACCCCCAGTCGCAGCGCCTGCCACCCGCCCAAACTTTGGGCCCGACGCAGCCAATGAGTCCCAAGTCGGCAGCGGGCTACGCACTCTCCCGCAGCTACCACCACCTCCACCCCCTGCGCCCTACCGCGCCGGCAGCGTCAACCCGTTGCCAGCGCCTGGCTCTAGCGGCATGCCAACCAGCGCACCGTCGGCAATCGTCAGCATCACGCTGGCCGACCCGGCGCCGGCGACGAAGTCCGCGGCCGACTCCGCGGTCAAGGGTGCTGCGCAACGCGACACGCGACGCTACATCCCGAGCGGCGCCTTCACCCGGGCTCTGCTGCTCGGAGGTCTGGACGCGCCCACCGGTGGGCAGGCCCAGCGCAATCCACAGCCGGTGCTGCTGCGCCTGATGGACAACGCGGTGCTTCCGAACCAGTTCCGCTCCAAGATCAAGGAGTGCTTTGTCGTGGGCGCCGGCTACGGCGATGTCAGCTCCGAGCGCGCCTATATCCGCACCGAGTCACTGTCGTGTATCACGCGGGACGGAACGGCCATCGATGTCCCGATCAAGGGTTATATCGCCGGAGAAGACGGCAAGGCCGGCATGCGCGGGCGCCTGGTGTCCAAGCAGGGCCAGATTCTGGCCAATGCGCTGCTGGCTGGAGTCGCCAGCGGCATCGGGCAGGCGTTCACGCAGAGTTCGACCACGATGTCGATCTCGCCGCTGGGCACGACCAGCACTATCGAGCCCGGCAAGCAGATTGAGGCCGGCATTGGCACTGGCGTAGGCAAGGCGTTGGACCGTCTCGCCCAGTACTACATCACGCTGGCCGAGAAGGTTCTTCCGGTCGTCGAGATCGACGCCGGACGCACCGTCGACGTCGTGATCACCCAGGGCATCGCCCTGCAAGGGCCACTGGACGCCGCCACGCAGGACTTTGATGCCTATCCGCGACTCGCGGCACGCGCCAACCAACTCAGGAGAACTGAAGATGAAGATGAATGAACCCCACATTCGGGCCACCCGTGGCCTGCGCGCCCACCTGTTTTCTCCCGTTGTAGCCGGCCTGCTGGCAGCCGCGATTGCGTTACCCTGCGCCGCGCAACCGGCTGGCTCCACAGTGCCATTGGCGCCAATGGAGCAGCTCGCACCGACAACGCCCGACACCAGGGCCGCCACTGGCGCGATCGGCACTCGCCTGCAGGCGCTGTACCCGTCCACCCGCTTTGGTGCCATCAACCCCACGCCCTGGCCGGGGGTGTTCGAGGTCACGATGGGCGCCAACCTGGCCTATGTCGACGGGAGCGGGCAGTACTTCCTGTTCGGTCACCTCTACGACATGAAAGCGCAGCGTGACCTGACTGCCGAGCGCAAGGACACATTCGCACGAATCGACTTCGACGCGCTGCCGCTCTCGGATGCGATGAAGGAGGTACGCGGCAACGGCGCGCGCGTATTGGCGATCTTCAGTGATCCGGACTGTCCCTATTGCCAGAAGCTGGAGGCCGACATTCGCAATCTCACCAACGTCACGATCTACACCTTCCTGATGCCACTGGTATCCCTGCACCCGGCGGCGCACAGCAAGGCCGTCTCGGTTTGGTGCGCCACGGATCGCACCGCCGCCTGGCACGCCATGATGTGGCGCGGCGAATCCGTTCCCCAGGCCGACTGCCCGCATCCGGTGGATCGCAACGTCGCTCTGGGCGAGCGGCTGGGAATCAACGGCACACCGACGCTGATCGCCTTGGATGGCCGGATGCTGCCGGGCGCAGCCAGCAAGGAGCAGATCGAGGCCTGGCTGATGCGATCGGCAGTCAGCGCCCAGGGCGGCGCCAAGGCAGAGGTCATGCCCCGATGAACCCGGGCGCAAGGGTCACCGCCATGGGCGTGACGACGGCGATGGCGATCGTCCTCGCCGGATGCGCTTCCTCGCTGTCGGGCCTTGGGAGCACAGAGAGTTATGCCTGCAAGGCGCCTGTCGGCGCCCAGTGCACGTCCGTCTCTGGCAATTACGCCAACTCCAGCGCCGACACCGGAGCAAATTCGGGCGCCAACGCCAACCCCTTTGCCACCCGAGCCATGCATGAAACACAGCGACCACCGCAAGGACTCCTTGCCACCGAATCCGTCCCCGCCACGCTTCGTAAGACGCGGCCCTCAGCACCAGCGGACGCCTCACCAGGCCCCGCGTCTAGCACCCCGGCCGGAGCCGCAGCCAGTACCTCGGTCAATGTCGCGGCGTCCCGCGCCGCCGCGAAGCTTCGTTCGTCCCCTCGCGTACTGCGGCTGTGGGTCGCGCCCTGGGAAGACCGTGATGGCGATCTGCACGATGCGTCCTTCGTGCACGTCGTGATCGACACGGGGCGCTGGCTGATCGACCGGGTCCGCCCGGCGCCGAGCTCAAAGCTTGACGTCACCACGCCGCCACTCGTACCACCCTCCGCGCCTGATCCGGCTCCCGACGCAAGGTCAGCGGCCGACCCCTCACCCACCGAGCCTTGAGCATGCTGCGCAACTTGATCAACGATCTCGAATCGGCCCTGAGCAATGCCCGCGCCGCAGATCTGCTGCCGCTCTCTGGCACCGGTCGGGCGCAGGGCCCGGGCGACAGCGCCAGTCTGTCGCAATGGTTGCCCTACCGGGCCTACCTCGAAGACCAGCAGGTTTTCATCAACCGGGATGCGCTGGGCTTTTGCCTGGAGGTTCGCCCCCAATCGGGCGCCGACGAGGACATGGCCCGGGTGCTCACCGCGCTGTATGCCTCATCGCCTGTCGGCACCGGCATCCAGTTCCACCTGCTGGCCAGTCCGGACATCCGCGGCACGCTCGGCCGCTATGCCGACCTGCGACTGCCCGACGAGGTCGTGCCGGAATTCGAAGCCCATGGGCAAAGGTGGGGACGGCCGGGCCGTCACGGCAATATCCACCGCACCATGGCACGGCGTCGCGTCGGGCACTACCTGGCAGGCGCCCGCCATTCTCTGCTGCCCAACCAAAGCTACCTGCTGCGCAATTTCCGGCTGATCCTCAGCGTCTCGCTGCCCGGCAGCCCGGAGAACCTGAGTCGCATCGATGAGCTACTGTTGATGCGCGACGGGCACCGCGCCACATTGCACGCGGCGGGCTTCCCGTCCCGGTCCTGGACGGCGGGCGAACTGATCAACTGGGTCTCCGCTCTCGTCGATCCGCATCGCCAGGCTGGAGAAGGCATCGCCCTCACCTACGACCCGGGCCGGGAGCTGCGCGATCAAATGATCGACCGCTCGACGCAGCTCGACATCGGTCGGACCGGTATCGACATCAGCAACCCGGCCGCACAAGAAAATTGCGAGCTGCGCCTGCTGTCGGTTCGTTCGTGTCCGGCACGCTTTGCGCTGTGGAACATGGGCAGCCTGATCGGTGATCTCTACCAGGCCACGCTCCAGTACCCGTGCCCTTTCATGATCACGCTCGGCGTGCATGTGCTCGACCCCGAGGCCACGCGCAACTGGGCGTATCTCAAGTCCGCGCGCGCCACCACCAACGCGACGAGCTATATGGCGCGCTTCCTGCCCGACATGCAGGAGCGCAAGTTGGACTGGGACATCGTTCTCAAGGCCATGGACGACGGCAAGCAACTCGTCAGCCTGCAGCACCAGGTGGCGCTCTTTGCTCCCAGGCTCGAGATGGCACGGGCCGAGCAGTCGGCAAGGTCCATCTTCCGTGCGCGCGGATTCGAGCTCTCGCGCGACACCATGATGATGACCCAGGGCCTCATTGGCTCGCTACCGATGACGATGTCACCGCCCTTCCATGCGGACCTCGCCCGCATGAAACGCGTGACCACCAAGACTTCGGCCAACGCGGTGCACCTGGCACCCCTCATCGCGGAGTGGCAGGGCACCGGTACGCCGGTGCTGCTGCTGGGTGGTCGCCGCGGCCAGCTGATGCAGATCGATGTCTACGACAACCCGGCGGGCAACTACAACGTCGCCATCGCCGGCACCTCGGGCTCCGGCAAGTCGCTGCTGCTCAACGAGATCGCCGCATCGTATCTGGGAACCGACGCCCGCGTCTGGATCATCGACGTGGGCCGCTCATACGAGAAGGCGTGCCGCAACTTCGGTGGCAGCTTCATCGAGTTCACCGAAAACGCCGGCCTGTCGCTGAACCCTTTCAGCTTCGTCGACGATATCGACGAAGACATGGAACTGCTGCAGCCCCTGCTCGCACAGATGGTTTCGCCGCGCGAACCCCTGGAAGGTTTCCAGTACTCCACGCTGGGCGCGGCCATCAAGAAGGTCTGGAAGACACGAGGTCGCGAGATGACCGTCACCGACATCCACAACCTGCTGGCCACCGGCCGGCTCGACGACACCATCTACAAAGGCAGCGACAACGGCAACGGCAACGACATCGACAGCCCAGCCCCTGCCGTCGAAGGCGACCGGCGCCTGAAGGACCTTGCCGCCATGCTGCAGCCGTACACGCTCGAGGGCACCTACGGAAAGTATTTTGATTCGCACGCCACGGTCGATTTCAGCAGCGACTTCATCGTGCTCGAACTCGAGGAGCTCAAGGCCAAGAAAGACCTGCAAACCGTGGTGTTGCTGATCATGATGTACCGCATCACCCGCGAGATGTACTTCTCGCGTGACCGCAAGAAGATCGTGATCATTGACGAGGCCTGGGACCTGCTCTCGGGCGGGGCGACTGCCGAGTTCATCGAGGCCGGCTACCGCCGCGCACGCAAGTACAAGGGGGCCTTCATGTCGGCCACCCAGGGCGTGGACGACTACTACCGCAACCCGGCAGCCAAGGCTGCGCTGGACAACTCCGACTGGATGTTCCTGCTGCGCCAAAAGCCCGAGTCTGTCGAGATGATGGACAAGCTCGGGCAGGTCACCATGGACGACGCGATGAAGCGGCTCCTGCAGTCGCTGCGCACCGAACACGGCGCGTTCTCCGAAGTCTTCATCCACTCCCCGGCCGGCAACGGCGTCGGGCGCCTGATCGTCGACCCCTACAGCCTGCTGCTCTTCAGCAGCCGGGCCGAGGACTTCAGTGCCATCAACGCCAAGCGTGCCGCCGGCATGACGGTGTCCCAGGCCATCGAGGCGGTGCTAATCGACAGGGGACAGGCATGACCCGATTCGACGCATTGCGACTGATCGTGATCAACGCAATAGTGAGCCTATTGATTGTCGGTGGCGCCTTATCGTGGTCACAGTGGATGCAGCGCTCTCAGAAGGCGACATTCGGAACACTGGATGTGGCAGAGCTCTATCGGCTCAAGGAGAGCCAGGTTGCCGCGGTTCTCGTCAAACGCGATATCGGAGATCTGGAGCGTGCCATGGCGATCCAGCGCGCGGCGGTCTTTGGGGCCGAACTCAGCAAGCTCATCGAGGCGCTGCCCCAGGAATGCGGCTGCCTAGTCCTGATGCGCGGTGCGGTGTTGGGCTCCGGCGCCCAACTCGTCGATCTGACACCCGATGTGCGCCGCCGGCTCGGCTTGGAGGTACGGCCATGAGCAGGTTTTCGCGGACCCTGTTCGCAGGGCGGACCACAAGCCGGATCGACGCGGTTTGTATCGTCAAAGCGCAGGCACTCTGGCGGAGCTTCGACCGTTCGCTGTTCTTCGAGCGGTTGATGCGACACCTTCAACGCTGGAGCCTCGTCTATCTGACCTGCGCCGTGGCGATCTTGTGGTTCGATACGCACTACACGGTCGCGCTGAACGTCACCGAAAGCCTTCCCCATCGGCTCTTTCTGATCCACCGCAGCGAGATGCCAAAGCGCGGCGATCTTGTTGCCTTTCGCTGGATGGGCGGGGGGCCCTACCCGGTTGGCGCAACCTTCATCAAGGTGGTCGCCGGCATGCCCGGCGACGCGGTGACCCAGGTGGACCATGACTACTTCGTCAACGGCTACCCCGTGGGTCGGGCCAAGCGAATGAGCAGGCAAGGGGTCGAACTCGAACCCGGCCCGACCGGCACGCTGCCCGCTGGCGCCTACTACATGCGCGCGCCGCACCCGGACAGCCTGGACTCCCGCTACGCACTCACCGGCTGGGTGTCGCAAACCCAGATCATCGGACGGGCCCATGCGCTGTTCTGAAGCCATGCACACACTGCAAACGTCGGCGCGGCCAGACCAGCCACGGCGAACCTTCGCGCTCGGCAGCCACCTGCGCATGGCGATCGCGGCGATCACCCTGCTCGCCAGCTTGTGCGCGCACGCACGCGACCTTGGCGTGATCGGGCCGGTCTACGCCATCTCTGAGCCCAGCCTGATCGAAGTGATCCAGGCCAAGCTGCGCGAGATGGATGCCAGCGGCGGCTTGGCCCGCCTGCAGCGCGAAAGCCAGGCACGCATCCGGCGCGAGGTCGAGCAACCCGCACCCGTTGCCGGCATCACCCGCGCCACGCGGGCACGGAGTTTTCATTTCGATCCGAGCATCGAGGTGCCCTACCCCATCCTTGATGCCGATGGCCGGGTCATCGTGGCGCCCGGCACCCGCGTCAACCCGCTCGACACCGTGTCGCTGTCGCGTCCGCTGCTGTTCATAGATGCGCGCGACAGCGCCCAGCTCGAGCGCGCGCAGCGAGAACTCGGCGCGCACAAGGGCCAGGTGAAGCTGATCCTGACCGGCGGCTCCTACCTCGACCTGATGCGCCGCTGGAAGCTGGCGGTGTTCTACGACCAGCAGGGCCGCCTCAGCACCCAGCTCGGGATCCGCCATGTGCCCGCGCTCGTCACGCAGGACGGCAACAGGCTGCGCATCGATGAACTCCTGTAACTCCACATCGACCCGTTTGCTGCGCCGGCTCATCGCCACTGTTGCGGTGCTGGCCGGCCTGCTGGGGCTGGCCACGTCGGCCCAAGCTGGACCGACCTGCCACGGCCAATTCATGAACCCGATCACCGACATCTGCTGGAGCTGCATGTTCCCACTGACCCTCGGATCAAGCACCCTGATCTCGGACGGCCAGCCGGACATCAGCAATCCCTCCTCGCCGGTATGCTTTTGCAAGAACCCACCGCGCATCGGCGTGTCGATCGGCTTCTGGGAGCCGGTGCGACTGGTCGATGTCACGCGCACACCGTTTTGCATGGTCGGACTTGGTGGTCTACAACTGGACCCCGGCATCGAAGTTCCACGTGGAGCGCAAGTCGGGCACGACAGCAAGACCAGATCGAGCTTCTACCAGGTGCACTGGTACGCCAACCCGATCCTAAGCTGGCTCGAAGTGCTGCTCGACTTCCCGTGTCTGGAGGAAGGCTCTCTCGATCTGGCCTACCTGACCGAGGTCGACCCGCTGTGGGCCGACGACGAACTCTCCGCGATCCTGAACCCCGAGGCGGTGCTCTTTGCCAACGTGGTTGCCAAGGCGGCCTGCGCTGCCGACTGTGTTGCGGCCAGCGCCGGCATGCCGATAGCAAGTCTCTTCTGGTGTGCCGGCTGCCAGGGGTCGATCTATCCGATGACCGGCCATGTCACCACCCACATCGGCGGCGTTCAGGCCTCCGTACTGCTGACCCAGCGCATGACGGCCAAGATGCACCGGCAGTTCACCACTTTTAGCGGCGCCGGCAGCCAGGGTCTGTGCGGCTACTACCCGCTGCCGATCATGGACAAGACCCACTACAAGCTGCAAATGGTCTATCCGGTGCCCGCCACCTCCAAGGAAAGCGGCCAGTGCTGCCAACCCTACGGCCGCACCACCATGATCTGGGGGGCGGGCAAGGAATACCCGGTCAGTGGCGAAGATTTCTCGTATCAGATCTTTCGCAAAAGGAACTGCTGTGCCGGCGCCTATTGAAAACTCTGGTGACCGCTGGCGCTGGCTTGTTGCGGCCGTCCTCGCAACGGCTGTCTTCGTCCCGTGCGTCGGGCGCGCACAGCCGAGGCCCATCTCGCCATCTCCGCCGTCCTTACCCTCGTCCGCGTCAACTCCGTCACCGCAGTCGCCTCGGTGGCCGGGCCCGGACGATATGGCGCGGGCCCTCAAGGCCCAACCCCTTCCCCCACCCGCTCGCCTGGCCACCCAGCCTCCGCGCGAGATGCCCCGCATCGCACCCACCGCGCCCGACTTACCGGCACTGGGCAATATCGATATCGCAGCCATGGCAAGGCAAGGCGCGGCAATCGGCGCGCCGCCCCAGGACGCAAACGGCACCAGCGCGCTGCGCATCTTCATCACGCTTGACATGCCGCGCGCCAGCCTGCGGCGCCTGGTCGACCAGGCCGATCGCTCGGGAGCCACCCTGGTGCTGCGCGGACTCAAGGCCCAATCGATGCGCCAGACCCTGGCAGCGGTGAGCGAGCTGATCCAGTCTCGGCGCGTGTCGTGGGTCATCGACCCGGACGCCTTCACACGCTTCTCTGTCAGCGCCGCACCGACTTTCGTGCTGACATTGACCGACGAACCCGTGGCGGGTACGTCAGGCGGTGGCACAGTGCCCGACCTGCCCCAATGCGGCAAAAGCGGTGGAAGCAGTGGAAGTGGCGGAACTGGTTGCACAACGCCTGCGGCCACAGCTGCCTACCTTTCGATCTCGGGTGACGTCAGCCTGGACTATGCGCTGGACGCGATCGTGCGGCGCAGCCCCGAGGCAGCGCCCCGCGTCAGCTCGATTCTTCAAAGGCTGCGCAAGTCATGATCCATCGAATCGTCACAGCCCTGCTGATCGCCGTATCAAGCCTGTCGGTGCAGGCCCAGTCCCTGCTTGACGCCTTCAACCAGGGCGCGGCACTCGGCCGCAGCGGCAACAGCGCGGCGCGTTCCCAGATAAACGGAGACACCCTGCAGTCCGGCGTGCCCGGCTACACCGCCGACCCGCCGCAAACCTCCTACTTCGGCAGCCCAGGCATCGCGGCACCTGCTGCCGCTGCGGCAAACGCATGTACCGGCCCGGGAGACAGCGGGGACCCCACCGCGCAGGCCTGCAACGCGGTCAACTTCTCGCAGACCAACCCTACCCGTCGTCCGATGTTCAGCATCACGCGATCCGATCCACTTCTGCTTGGTGCCAAGACCATCACCGCCGATCCACAAGCCATCGCCGGCAGTATCGCCGGCACCTACAGCGGCTGCACAGTACAGACCACCACCACGCCGGACCGGTTCGAGACCGCGCTGTGCCATCAGTACCGGACGATGGAAACGCTGTCCTGCGACAAGGTGCTGATCGTGACTCCGATGCAGACACCGGGCTGCTCGGACGGGCAGTTCCTGACCCGTGTCACCGCCGATCCCTGCCCGTCCTGCGTCGACTACCTGGCCTTCGATTTCAGCTGCGGGTCTGACAGCTACCTGATGCATGCCTTCACCATTGCCAAGAGCAGCGGTCAGGTCTACATGGAGCTCGGTTCGCAATACGTGCCCGGCACGCTCAACACGCAGATCCCCAAGACCCCCGGCCCGTCGCAGGTCGACGGCTACCTCTGCTACCAGACCCATTACAGCCAGTCCTGCTCGGGAGCGAACTGCTCCATCGGCGCCTGGTTCTCCAACCCCTGCCAACGCACCAGTTACTTCGGCACAAGCACCTTCGCGATGCCGACGACGGTGACGTTCACCGACACCTGGGACAACCAGTGCGCGGCGCTGGAGGCTCGCACCCAATGACCGCCATCTGGCCAACACAAAACGCATGCGACCGATGGCTGCCGGCCTTCGCGGCGCTCGCGGCGCTCGCGGCCGTCATACTGCTCGCCAGCCCTTCGCCGTCGCATGCTGCCGATTGTGTCAAGAACTCGGAGGTCTGCGTCGAGGGGCCGGCAACCCGCAACATCGGCGGCCATTTGGTCTATCGCGACTGCTGGCGCACCACTTCCGAATTCAGCTGCCTATCGCAGAACTCGACCGACGACTGCCAGCCACTGGTTGAAAGGGGCTGCAGCCAGGTGGGGTCAAACTGTGTGGATACCAACGCGCAGGGCGCCTGCATGGTCTTCGAGCAGACCTGGCAGTGCCGGGTGGCCAGCGGCGCCACCTCCACAGTGACGAACTGCGGCAGCCAGCAGTTCTGCATCGATGGCCAGTGCTTTGACACATCGCACGCGCCAGATGCCGACTTCGCCCGCGCCATTGCAGGGCTGGAAGTGCAGCGCGAAGCCGGCCAGTACATCGACCCCAACACCCTGGTCGTCTTCCAGGGCTACGACAACCGGTGCCGCAAGAAACTCTTCGGCCTGGTCAACTGCTGCAAGGGCGGCGGCTCTGGCGGTTCCTCGTTCTCCAACATGAGCCTGATCGCAGGCGCCGCCAGCCAGGTGGCCGGCGCCGTGGGATCGAGCTACACCTTTGATGCATTGTTTACCTCGGACGCACCGGATGTCGTGATCCAGGGTTTCGAGGCCTTGTTTGGCGCCGGTGGCGGCTCCTCGGCGCTGGCCGGTCTGATGGCCGGTGACCTGTCGGTCAGCTCCTTCATCGAAACCCTGGTGCCCGGGCCCTGGTCGCTTGCCATGCTGGCGATCCAGCTCTCGGGCCTGCTGTCGTGCGATCAGGCCGAGCAAATCCTGGCCATGAAGAAGGACAACCGGCTGTGCCACAGCGTAGGTAGCTATTGCTCGGCCAGGATTCCGATCATCCGTACCTGCATCCAGACGACGCAGACCTACTGCTGCTTCAACTCCAGGCTCGCCCGCATCCTGAACGAGCAAGGGCGCGCCCAGCTCGTGCGCAGCTGGGGCGGCGCGAAGAGCCCCGACTGCAGCGGCTTTACCGTCGCCCAGCTCCAGTCCCTGGACTTCTCGCGCATGGACCTCACCGAGTTCTATGCCGAGATCGCTCCCAAGATGCTCGATGTCGGGGCCTTGCGCCAGAAAGCCCAGCAGCGCGTCGACAGCTACTTCGCCCCCTGAACGAGGTGCGCCCAATGACTTGCCATCGCCCCAACCACGTCAACCGGACGCTATCGACGGCAATGGCAGTGCTCGCCATCGCGTGCGGGACCATGCAGCCCGCAGTTGCCTCCACCGTCGAGCGAATCGCCGTTACCGAGATCAAGCCGCTGCTGATGCGGGCCGCCGAGAGCGGCGAAGCGTATGGCGTCCTGTCCGGCACAGGAGCCATCTACCTGAAGCGCAAGTTCGACGCGACGAGCCCGATCGAGATCGACGTGCGGCGTCTGCGCGCGCTGCCCCAAACCGGATGTGGTCGCCTGGAAGTGACGACACGTCAAAGCGCCGTTCTGGTTGGCGACGCACGCCAGGACCAGGAACTGGTCTACCAACTGAGCTTTTGCGCCGACGGGCGGTTTCCCCAGGAGTGATCGATGGCCAAAGCTCTCTTGCTCAAAGCATTCAATCAGAATCCGCTAATCACGAGCTGGCTGGCGCTCTGCCTTGCGATGACCGGCGGCGCGACGGCCGCCCAAACCACCGCGTTGCCGGACGACGACATCACGGCCGTGGATGCCGTGCCCCTTTCCGATGCTTCGGACGCAGTCACAACCTACTGGCGCCAACACCGCGAAGGCTGGTTCTGGTACCGCGATCCAGCGCCAGGAAAGCCCCGTCCCCACGCGACTACCCCGAAGAAACCCAAGGACTTGAGCGACTTCGAAGCGCTGCAGCAACGCCTGGAAGACCTCAAACGGGTGGCAGTCATGAACCCGAGCGACGCCAATCTGCTGGCCTATATGAGCCTGCAGCGCTTGGTGATGGACAAATCCCAGACCTTTGCCGACCGCTGGCAGCGCCTGGTCTGGAGCGTGCCCGATCTGGATTACGCCATGACCGGTCGGCCAACCAACGCCATGGCGATCAATGTCTTCGACGATCAGCAGCGGGTCCGTGACGCACAGACCGTACGTGGCTTGGCTGCCACCCACGGACTCATCTTCGTGTTCCGCAGCGACTGCCCGTTCTGTCACCGCTTCGCGCCCATATTGAAACGCTTCGAGCAGGAGTTCGGCATGACGGTGCTGGCTGTGAGCATGGACGGCGGAACCCTGCCCGACTATCCCAATGCCCGTCCCGACAACGGCATCGCCAGCCGATTGAACGCGCGCTCGGTACCCGCCCTGTACCTGACAAATCCGTCCAAGCGCGAGATTCGCCCCATCGGCTTCGGCTTGATGTCGGACTCAGAGCTTCTGGAGCGCATCGCCACCCTGGCAAGGGATGCACGTGACGAAGGCAACCGCCTTGACGACCAGCCAAACCCCGGGAGAACGCTGCGATGACTACTCAAAAGATGCGCCTGATTGCCAGCCTGCTTTCGTTGACACTGGCTGTCACGCCGATCGCCGCCCTGCCAGCCAATCTCAACTCCGAGATGCAGGCTATGTTCGACGACCTCGGAGCACTGGGCAACGTGACCACCCCGGGCGCCTTCCGCGGCCAGGCGATGAATCTATATACCGGCGGCAGCCTGATGATGCGCGCGCCCGGGCGCAACTACCCGCTGATCAATACCCAGCTGCCCAGCATGCGTGCCGGCTGCGGCGGCATCGACATCTATGGCGGTGCGTTCTCTTTCATCAACAAGCAGCAGTTCATCGCCCTCTTGCGCAACATCGGCTCCAACGCGGTGGGTTACGCCTTCAAGCTGGCCCTGCAGTCGATCTCGCCCGACATCGACAAGCTGCTCACCGAACTGCAGGACCAGATGAACAAGATCAACGCCATGAACATCAACTCCTGCGAAGCCGCGCAGGCACTTGTCAACGGCGTGGTGGGCGAATTCGACAGCTCGGTACAAAGCGGCTGCGCCAACATCTCGCAGTACCTGGGCAGCGTGACCGACCGCGCCGAGGCACGCCTGACCTGCGCCACCAACGCGCCCTCGGTCGTCAAAACCGCCGCCAACTCCGCCGATCCGAACGTGCGCAACGTCACTTTCGTCAAGGGCAACGTCACCTGGCTGGCACTGAACCAGGTGGGCGGCAACATCAGCCAGCAGGAGCGCGAGCTGATCATGAGCCTGATCGGCACCGTCATCCTCACACCACCGGACGACGATGGAAACGGCGCCAGCCCGCGTTATGCCGAGCCCACCATCACCGGCTTGCGCGACCTGCTGCTTGGCCGTGCCGATTCAACAACCCAAGGCAACGTCGATGTCGACGTCTATGTCTGCGACGAACCCGCCGAGTGCATGAACCCGGTACGCACGACCGTCTCGGTCAAACCGTTCACGCAACTGGTGACCGAGCGGCTGCGCCGCATGTCCGACAACATCGTCACGCGCAGCGCGCAAAGCGCCGCCGACATCGGCTTCATCAACAACACCAGCGAGCCGGTCTACCGCATGCTGGCCATTGCCAACGCGGTGCCGGGGTCCGGCACCGCAGAGACGCTGATCGAGACCTACAAGGATGTGATCGCCCTGGACTACGCCGAGACTTTTCTGAGCCGCTCGCTCACCCAGGCCATGGCCGCCTTGTCGCAGGCGCTGCGGCGCACCGAGATCGAGCAGAAGTATCTGGACGACATCCGAACCAGTGCCCAGCAGACAAGAAGCCAGCTCCTCGCAGAAAAGCAGACTGCCTATGCCAAGGTGCGCTCGGTGTCGTCGATGACGCAGGACCTGCAGACCCTGGAGCGCCAGCTCTGGAGCGCCATGCCGCCGGCCGTCAAGGCGATGCTGGACTTCAGCGCCAACGCCGGGGCACGGGGCTCCTGAAGCGGGCACCGGCTCTGTGCACGGATGTTCGACCTGAATGTTCGCGATAAGTGATCGAAGTAAATGTTCGAGATTTATGCCTACGGCAATGTCGACACCCTGACCGGGGTGTTCAACGCCATCGCCGCAATCATGGGCGGCGCGGACTATCTGGGTCTGATCAAGACGGTGGCGATCACCGGCGTGCTGGTTGCCGCCTTCGCAGGCCTGTTTACGCCGGGGCGCTTCGCAGGCTGGGCCTGGTTCATCGGCTTCATGTTTGTCTACAACGCAATGTTCCTGCCCAAAGTCGATGTGGTGGTAGTCGACAAGCTCGGCAGCCAGCCGCCGGTTGCGGTGGGCAACGTTCCGATCGGTGTGGCCTTCTTCGGCCACTACACCAGCCGGGTCGGCGACGTCTTGACCCGGTTCTTCGAGACCGCCTTCCAGGTGATCCCGGACACCAATGCGCAGTTGCCCGCCGAGCTGGCGTACCAGAAGAACGGTGTGATGTTCGGCAACCGGCTGATCCAGGCCACCCGCGCAGCCACCATCGGCGACCCACAGCTGCGCACCGACCTCATCGCTTTTGTGTACAACTGCACCGTCTACGATCTGCAGGACGGCACGATCGACCCCGCCGCCTTTGCGCAGAGCACCGATATCTGGTCGCTGATGGGCAATCCCAATCCGGCCCGCTTCTCGACCTGGAGCACTCCGGTGCAGGTCGACACCTGTCCCAACGTCTACACCCAGCTCGCCAACCGCTTGCCGGCAGAGATCGCCAGCGCCCGGGCTCTGCTCGCGTTCCAGCTCAACCCCTCGATGGACCCGATGCTGGCCCCCGGCGTGATCGACGGCCAGATAGAGCAGGCCTACACCAAGACCCGGATCGCCACCGCGGCCCAGGGCGCCGGCGACCTGCTGCGTCAGAACATCATGATCAACCTGGTGCAGGACACCAACAGCCTGGCCGGTCTGAAGCTCAATGACCCGGCGGCAACTATGCTCGCCACCGCCCGTGCGAACGCCACCGCATCCACCAACGCATCCTTCCTGACCATGGGGCGCATCGCCGCCCAGGCGCTGCCCATGGTGCGCAATGTGATCGAGGCGGTGGTCTATGCCGTCTTCCCGTTTGTCTTCCTGCTGTTCCTGCTCGCACAAGGGCGCGGCCTGGCGCTGGCAATCAAAAGCTTCGTGATGAGCCTGGTGTGGATCCAGCTCTGGCCGCCGCTCTATGCCATCCTGAACTACGTCGGCACGTTGGCGAGCGCCAGAAACCTCGCGGCCGCCGCCACAATGGGCTCGGGCACCCAGGGCCTCACCCTGGACACTGCGGCCAGCATCTACCAGGGCGCCATCTCCGACCAGGCGATCGCCGGCTACATGGTTGCGGCGATTCCCATCATCGCCACCGCCATCATCAAGGGCGGCGAAGTCGCATTCCAGGCCATCACCGCCTCCAGCGCATTCCAGTCGGCCGCATCCAGCGAAGCCGCCGGCGCCACCAAAGGCCTGGTCACGCAAAACGCTGTCTCGATCGACCAGCAGCAACTCGCCCCGAATCGCACCTCCGCCTTCATGTCCAGCAGCACCGACGCCCACGGCACCACCATCCAGGGCAGCGGGCCAGACGCAGGCGTATTCCGCTACCAGGCCACCCTCAGCCGCCTGGCCAGCACGTTCACCGTCACCGAACGCCAGGCCACGGCGCTGGGCGAGAGCGCGCGTGAGGCTGAAACCTTCGCCACCACACAACGCGAAGCCATGCAGCACAGCCAGGCCACCGCACTGACACGGGCCTTGGGCATCCAGGACAGCTACGAGAAATCGCAGCAGCGCACGGGGGCGACCAGCATCTCCGAGGGTGGGTCGACCAGCACGCAGTTCCAAGCCCTCAATTCAGTGGCACGCGACGTCAACCGTCGACTGGGCCTCTCCGACGACTCGACTGTCGGCAAGACTATTGCCGCGTCAGCCTCCATCGGCGCGAAGATCCCGTTGACCCAAATTGGAGCCGATGCCAAGGCCGAGGGTCGAGCCGTCGACCAGCAGATTCTTCAGAGCGCCTACGATTTCGCCCGCAAGGCAGCCGAAAACACGCAATTCTCGCAAGCCAGCGCCCTGGTCAAGGATTTCCGGTCTTCGGACGCCTACCAGTGGGCGCGTGGAAACCGCACGATCGCGACCGACGGCTACGACTCGTCATCGCGCGAAGCCAGCGAACGGCAATCCTCCAGCGACAGCGCCCATGGCCGTGCCAAGGAACTGGCCCGGACCGCACAGTTCATGCGCGAATGGGGCAGCGGCACCCAGACCGACTTCACCAACTACGCCGCCCAGCGCTTGGCCGAGCGCGGCCTGCTGCGAGAAGAGGACCCGATCAATCTGCAGCGGGCAGTTACAGAGATCGCCTACTCATATGCCCAAGGCGGCAGAACCGCCAGCGGCTATGTCCCCACCGACAGCCCTCTTGGCCCAAGCCAGCCTATGCCCGAGGCGATGGGCTGGTCGTCTCCATTGCGCGATCAGTACGACAGCCAGGTCCGTGGGGGAAACGGCAGCGCGATCAGCGAACAGGTCACTCGCAACGACGCCGACATCCGGGCCCGTCAATCCCGCTCGGGTTTGCAGCCAGGCAAGGTGGTCGAAAACGACCTGTCAGGCAACGTCAAGCAGAGTCATCGGGAAGCAGCAGGCGACATCGACAGGGGGCGCCGGCAGGTGTCGGAGGCCGCCGGCACGCTCAGTGAGAATTACAGCGCTTCCGTTCGCGCCGGCAAGGTCAGTCCGAACCATGGTGGCAACCGAGCTGTCTGGGACACGGTCGGTGCAAATGCCGTTCCCCCTGAGATTGGCACTTCGCCCAAACCGGAGCCGAGCGGCGAATGGCACTTTGGAAGAGACGGCGTGCCGGTCGCGGGCCCAGAGCCAAAGCCCGTGGATTCTGCCAGCCCGCCCAGGCCCGGACGTAAATCCAAGCGCTGAACTACTCGTCGATGCGCGACCGGCCGGCACCGATGTCAAGGCTGCCGAGTCCGTTTCTAGTTTGATGACCAGCATAGTCATCCAATGATCGAATCGCATGCCGGGTCGGCTGGTCGCCGGTGAGCGCATCGTGTAAGGACCTCGACCGAGATTCGTCCTCTGCCGGCAGCCCCACAGCCACAGCCGCATGGACCTGCGTCCACACGCTGGTGAGGAATCCAGACCATTTAGCAGTAAACGAGTTGGTGTCAGCATTCATAACGCAATCGTAAACGATCGGGGTCGAAATGGGGTGGCGGCCGCACGACCCCAAAAACCACATTCTGGAGGTCTCATGCAATTGGGGTTGTGCGTTGCAGCGCATTTTGTTATTCTACGCATCACCCCACCCAACTAACATGGCCATGATCCGCTGCAATCTCTCCACCCTGATGGGGCGAGACAAGCTCCGCATCTCTGATGTCGTGCGAGAAACCGGGCTCAATCGCAGCACGATCACAGCGCTCTACAAAGAGACCGCCACGCGGGTCGATCTGCCGGCGATTGACCTGCTGTGCCGCCTCTTCCGCTGCCAGGTGGGCGATCTCTTTGAGCACCAGCCAGAAGCCATCGAGGAACTTCCATGAGCCTCAGCGCCGCCCGTTGGCACGTCATCGCAGAGTCAAACTTTGCGTGGGAGCGTGAAGCTTTGGACTGGCTGCGCAGCAACCTGCCCGACCGCGATTCCTGGCACGTCTGGACGAATTTTGAGTTCATCGACGATGAAGGCAAGGTCAGCGAGGTCGATGCACTGGTGCTCTCCCCGGCTGGCCTGTTCCTGGTCGAGATCAAGAGCCGTCCCGGCGTTTTGCGCGGCGATGCGCACAGCTGGACCTGGACCACCGACGGGCGGTCCAATACTTACGACAACCCGGTCATCCTGGCCAATCGCAAGGCCAAGCGGCTGGCCAGCTTGCTGCGCCGGCAGTCCGCGATCACTAAGGCGAAGTTTCGCCTTCCCTTCGTCGAACCGGCGATTTTTCTGTCGTCCAGCAGCCTGTCCTGCCAGCTGGAAGGCCTGGCCAGGACGGCCACCTTCCAGCACGGGCGGCCGGGCACTGTGGACGACCCCGGCATCGTCGGCGCCCTGGCCAATGGCATCACCAACCGGGCGACCACGTCGGTGGACGCCGCCCAGGCGCGTGCCATCGCCCGCGGCCTGGCTGAGGCGGGCATCCGCCCCTCCAACAAGCACCGGCAGGTGGGTGACTACCGGCTCACCAGGCTGCTGGCCGACGGCGAGGGCTTTCAGGACTGGGAAGCCAGCCACGTCAGCATTGACACGGTGCACCGGCGCGTGCGCATCTACACGGTGGCCACCGCGTCCAGCCCCGAGATCCGAGCCACGCGGGTTCGCCAGGCGCGCCGTGAATTCGAGATCCTCGAAGGCATCGACCATCCCGGCATCCTGAAGGTCAAGGACTACAAGGAAACCGAACTCGGGCCCGCACTGATCTTCGATCACGACCCGAAGGCCGTGCGCTTGGACCACCTGCTGCGCGAGCGCGGCAAGACCCTCACCGTTACCCAGCGGCTTCAGTTGGTCCGCGACATCGCGGAAACGCTCAAGTACGCGCACTCCAAGCGCCTATATCACCGCGCGCTGGGGCCGCAAAGCATCCTCGTCAATGACCTGGACGGCGGCGTTTTGCACGTCCGGCTGATGAACTGGCAAACGGCCTCGCGCAACGTCGGCGATCTGGCCTCGCCGAATACCGTGCACCGCACCACCGGCACCCGCCACGTCGAGGACTATGTCGAAGACCCAGGGCTGATCTACCTGGCGCCCGAAACCACCCGGGCCGACCCGGCGCAAGGCCCCAGCCTCGATGTCTTCTCGCTCGGTTGCATCGCCTACTATCTCTTCAGCGGCCAGCCGCCGGCCGAGTCGGTGCTGGATCTGGCTGAGAAGCTGCGGGTCGGCCAAGGTCTGCGCCTGTCCGACACCATGGACGGGTGCGGCGCTCGGCAGCAAGAGTTGATCCAGTTCGCCACCTATCCCGACCTGCTGGCGCGCTACGACTCCATCCAGGGTTTCCTCGACGACCTGGACCGGGTTGAAGATGAACTGACCACCCCCGATCCGGAAGCCACCGTCGACCCCAGCATCGCCAGCACCGGCGACCGGCTGGAAGGCGGCTTCACCGTCGTCAAGCGCGTGGGACGCGGCTCGTCCAGCGACGCCTTGCTGGTGCGCAGGGACGGCAGCGAAGAAGAGCACATCCTCAAGGTGGCCTGCGACATCGCGCACAACGACCGCCTGGTTGCCGAAGGCGAAGTGCTTGCCCGTCTGCACCACCAGAACATCGTCGCGCACCGCGAAACGCTCACCATCGCCGGCCGCACCGCCCTGCTGCTCAAGAGCGCAGGTGAGAAAACTCTTGCCGAAACGCTCAAGGAAGCCCGCGAACAGGGTCGCCTGTCACTCGACATGCTGCAGCGCTTTGGCGAAGAACTGATCGAGGCGGTCGACCATCTCGAAGCAGTGGGAGTCGCGCATCGGGACATCAAGCCCGAAAATATTGGAATCACCAAGAACCGCACCGGCAAGCTGCAACTCGTGCTGTTCGACTTCTCTCTGTGTCGAACGCCGGCTGACAATATCACGGCCGGTACGCACCCCTACCTCGACCCATTTCTGTCGATGCGCCGGCCACCGCGTTGGGATCTGTACGCCGAAAGGTTTGCGCTCGCCGTCACCTTGTACGAGATGGCGGTGGGCCAGCCTCCCGTCTGGGGCGACGGCCACACCTCGCCGACCATGCTCGATGTCGAGGCCAGCATCGAAAGCGATGTCTTCGACCCGGTCACCCGCGAGGGCTTCACCACCTTCTTTGCCAAGGCGCTCAGGCGCGACTACAAGGAACGCTTCGACAACGCCGAAGAAATGTTGCGCGCCTGGCGCGCCATCTTCACGGCTAGGCAAACCGTACATCCCGGCCAAGCGGGTGACAGCACTGCCGACAGTGGCTTCGGCGCGATCGCGCTGACTGCAACCCCGCTCACTACCATGGCTGAGCTGGGCTACAGCCTGGAAGCCCAGGACGTGCTGGAACGCATGGGCATCCACAACGCGCGTGAACTGCTCGCGGTGGATCGCATCCGCTTTCGCTACCTGCGCGGTGTGGGCGACAAGATCCGCAAGGAGATCCGACTCAATGCGAAAGATCTGGCGCGCCGCCGTCCGGACCTGACCCAGGGCCGCGCTGCGGCGCACGACGACGAAGATGCCGACGGCGCCGTCAGCATCAACGAGCTCGCAGCGCAATTGCTGCCGCGCCGACCGGCCGGCGACGACCGCCCGGAAGAAGCCGCACTCGCCCACTACCTGGGGCTCGACGATGCCGTGAAGGCTGGTGTGTGGCCCAGCCTGGGCGATTCCGCGCAGGCCGGCGAAGTGGACCGCACTACCCTCACCGCCACCCTGATCAAGGCCCGCGAGCGCTGGCTGAAGAACCCCGCCTTCACTGAACTGCGCCAGCAAATCGATTTACTGCTGCGCAGCCAGGGCCAGGTGATGAGCGCGTCGGAAGGCGCCATGGCCTTGCTGGCCCTGCGCGGCTGTGCGGCGCAAGACGACGTCGAGCGCCTGCGCCAGGCCACCGCGGTGTTGCGGGCCGCGGTGGAAGCCGAAGCCCACCTTGACCAGCCGCGCTTCGAGGCCTTCGACCATCAGCCGTCCATGCTGATCGCCAGCGCGTCGGCTTGGGCAGACTACGCGCGCCAGCTGGGCGCCGCGGCCGATGCCTGCGCGTTGGCCGACCCGCTGCTGCCGCCTTCGCGCGTGCTTGAAACGCTGGAAGGCGTGCCGCTGCCTCAATCGTCAGCCGCAACGCAGGCCGCCGGCGCCCTGCCAATCGGCCCGCTCACACCCACACGGCTGCTGCGCCTGGCCGCCTCGGCATCGCGCAAAGCGGCAGTGTCCAGCCGGCAGGAGATTTATCCGCGTGGCATGGCACCGTTGCAAGCCCTCAAGCAGTCACTGGGTGCGCTGGTGGGGGCGCCTGAGCTGACCGTGGCAGACATTCAGGGGCGCGTGCAGGGTCGCTACCCCGAAGCGGCCGGCCTGCCCCACCGCCCCGAGCTCGATCGCCTGCTAGAAGAGTCTTGCGCACCGCTGGCCTGGGACGCCACCGCGGCAGATGGTCGTGGCGCATTCCGCCTGGCCACACTGGGGCGGGCGCAAACCGCCGGAACCACCACGCAGTTCTCGCGCCACGCCACGCTGCTCACGGCCCACGCATCGGGCGACAACGATGTGGTCCAGGCCGCCGCAGTGGAAGACCGCCTGGTGCGCGGTATGCAGCAAGGTGGCATGCTCGTGCTCACCGTTCACCCGCGCATCGCCCGCCATGCCGAGGCTGAGCTGCTCCATCGCTTCGGCACGCCGGGCGTGCTGCCTGCTCCGCTTCAGCGAGTCAACTTCGACGCGCTGCTGTTGGCCGCCCTGCGCGACCAGGCCAAGACGGCTGGTGTCGACTGGAACGTCGTGCTTCAAGCCGACGCCGCCGACCGCGGCAGCCGCCACTGGATCAACCTGCAGCGCCTGGTTCAACGCACCCTGCCAGCACTCCGGTCTGCGCTGCTCAACAGCCCTGCGCCTGTGTTGCTGGTCAGCGCCGGCCTGCTGGCCAGGTACGACCTGATGGGACTGATCACCGAGTTGGAAGAGAACGCCGGCCGCCCGGCCCACACCCACGGCGTGTGGCTGCTGCTGCCCACCAGCCACCAAGGCCTACCGGTCATCGACGGCGTGGCGGTGCCGATGGTGAACAACATCCACAACACCCGTGCCTTGGTTTTGCCGCAGGCCTGGATCGAAAACAAGCACCGCGCAAAGACCGCGACCCCAGGAAGAGCCACCACGTGATCAACGCCCCCCAACTCCTTGCCGATCTCACCCGGCTGCTCAAGCGCCTGGAAGAAGACCTGCTGCGTCGCATCGACGAAGTCGCTGAGCTCAAGACCAGCCTGCAAGTCGAGTGGCAGGCCGCACGCGACGCCGACCGCACAGCCGAGACCTTCGAGACCTGGGTCGACCAGATCATCACCCAGGCCGGCGTGCATTGGCTGCTGTCTTGCGTGTTCTTGCGCTTCATCGAAGACAACAAGCTGGTTGACCGGCCCTGGCTGGGTGGCACGCCTGAATCGGGCAACCTGGCGCTGGCGCGCGATCGCCACGAGGCCTACTTCCGCGCCAACCCGCTGCACAGCGACCGTGAGTATCTCCTAGCCTCATTCCGTGATGCCGGCACGCTGCCAGGCCTGCACACCTTCTTTGACGCTCTCCACAACCCGGTCTTCAGGCTCGGCATCAGCGGCGATGCGGCCATGGCTGTGCGCCAGTTCTGGCAGCAGGTGGACCCGAACACCGGCGCGCTGGCGCACGACTTCACCGACCCGACCTGGAACACCCGCTTCCTGGGCGACCTGTACCAGGACCTGAGCGAGGCCACCCGCAAGCGCTACGCACTGCTGCAGACGCCCGAGTTCGTCGAAGAGTTCATCCTCGACCGCACGCTGACGCCCGCCATCCGCGAGTTCGGCTACCGCACGGCGAGCTTGATCGACCCCACCTGCGGCTCGGGCCACTTCTTGTTGAGTGCATTCCAGCGCTTCGTGGATGAATGGCAGCGCGCCGAGCCCTCGCGCAACCGGCGCGACATCGCCCAGAAGGCGCTGGACGCCGTGGCGGGTGTGGACCTGAACCCGTTTGCAGTCGCGATTTCGCGCTTTCGGCTGTTGGTCGCGGCGCTGCTGGCCAGCGACGTGCGCAAGCTGAGCGAGGCGCCGGACTTCCGCATCCATGTGGCCATCGGCGACAGCCTGTTGCATGGCAAGCGCTTCGGCATGACAGCCACGGATGGCATGTTCGAGGGAGCAGAGCATTACGCCGGAACGGGCTTAGCGCATGCCTACGCCAGTGAAGACTTGACAAACGTGAAGCGCATTCTCGGTCGGCAATACCACGCCGTCGTTGGCAATCCGCCATACATCGTAGTGAAGGACGCAGCACTCAACGCAGCATATCGCCAGCGATATGTGAGCTGTCACAAGAAATACTCGCTCGGCTGCCCGTTCACGGAACGTTTCTTCGACTTGGCAGTGACAGGTGGCGGAGTGACAGCGCCAGCTGGATACGTTGGCCTGATCACTACCAACAGCTTCATGAAGCGCGAATTCGGGTCAAAGCTTATTGAAGATGTACTACCCCGATTGGATTTGTCTCATGTGATTGACAGTTCAGGCGCTTGGATTCCAGGGCACAACCGAGATGGGACGGCGACCGTGATGCTTTTTGGACGCCATCGACCGCCAATCGAATCCAACCCTGTTCGTACCGTGATGGGTATCAAGAGCGAGCCGAGTACGCCGAGCATTCCCGCTCAAGGACGGGTGTGGAGCGCAATCGTCCAGCAAGTTGATCAAGCAGGTAGTGAATCTGAATTTGTTAGCGTCGCTGAAACACCAAGGGCGTTGTTTTCGAAGCACCCTTGGAGCATTGGCGGGGGTGGCGCGGGAGACTTGCTGGCTCAGATCGACGATGCAAGTGTCCTGCGAATGAGTGAGGTCAGCACATCAATTGGGAGAACGACTCATACCGGCGAGGACAACGTCTTCGTGTTTAACAGCGCGTGGGCCGCGCGGGTTGGCGCCGTCGAATTTACCGTCCCCTTGGTCGAGGGGGAACACGTCAGGGATCACTTTCTGGCAACTGATGCAGAGACGATTTTTCCCTACGACCAAGAGACAGCGGTTGTCCTAGATGCGTTTCCATCAGGAATCTCGAAGCACTTCTGGCGATTCCGCCGGCTGATGAAGGAACGGAAGGACTTTGGAAACTTCATCGAGGATCGAGGGCTGCGCTGGTATGAACATTCGATGTTCTTCCCTGAGCGGTTCAGAACGCGACAGGGGATAGCCTTCGCGGACATCGCCACCCACAACCACTTTGTCCTCGACCGGGGCGTAAAGGTATTCAACCGTACTGCACCCGTCATAAAGCTGCCGGCGGGCAGGAGCGAAAGCGAGTACCTTGGACTGCTCGGTTTGCTGAACTCTTCGGTGGCGTGTTTCTGGCTGAAGCAGGTTTGTTTTCCCAAGGACGGCCAGGGCCAGATGTGGGAGGAGCGTTTCGCCTTCAACGCCACCAACGTCGCCGAGTTTCCTTTGTGCAAGGGCAGGCCGCTGGCCAGTGCCAGCCGCATGGACGCGCTGGTCCACCAGCTCAGCGCGCTTCAGCCCGCAACCCTGCTGGCCACCACCCCAGCGCCCACCCGCGCCAGTCTGGATGCGGCGCACACTCGCGCCACACAGGTCCGGCAGCACATGATTGGCGAGCAGGAAGAGTTGGATTGGCACTGCTACCGTCTGTACGAGCTGCTACCGGCAGGCGTCTCGGTTGAGGACGTAGAGCACAGCACACCCGTTGAAGTGGATCTCGGCGAGCGGGCCTTCGAGATCGTGCTGGCCCGTCGAGTCGCCGCCGGTAAGGAAACCAGCAACTGGTTCGAGCGCCATGGGTCGACACCCACCACCGAGATTCCGGAACGCTGGCCTGAAACCTATCGGCGGGTCGTGCAGCGACGCATTGAGCTGATCGAACGTGATCCCACGCTGCGTCTCTTGGAGCAGCCGCTCTGCAAGCGGCGTTGGAATTCACCCAAGTGGGCTGACCTGGAGCAGTCAGCGCTGCGCGACTGGCTGCTTGCCCGGCTGGAGTCGAAGTCGCTCTGGGTTGCCAGCACCGACCAACCGCCGCAAATCAACACCACCAGCCGGCTGGCTGACACGGTGCAGCGCGACGCCGAGTTCATGCAGATCGCCGCGCTGTATGCAGGCCACGCCGATTTCGACGTAGCACAACTGGTGGCTGGCTTGGTCACGGCAGAGTCCGTTCCCTTCCTGCCTGCCCTGCGCTACTCCGACACGGGCCTTCGCAAGCGCGCGCAATGGGAAGACACCTGGGCACTGCAGCGGCGCGAAGATAAGGGTGAGAGCGTCGGCAGCATTCCCGTCCCGCCCAAGTACAAGAAGGAAGACTTTCTCAAGGTCACGTTCTGGGATCTGCGTGGTGGGCTGGACGTAGCCAAGGAGCGCTGGGTCAGTTACCCCGGTTGCGAACGTGGCGCCGATGGCAGCCTGCCCATCGCATGGGCCGGCTGGGACCATCTCCAGCAAGCCACCGCACTGGCCGCCTACTACCTCGAAATGAAGGAAAGCGAAGGCTGGGAGGCAGCACGCCTGCAACCCCTGCTGGCAGGCCTGCTGGAACTGGTGCCCTGGCTGGAGCAATGGCACAACGAGGTGGACCCGGTCTACGGCGAGCGCATGGGCGCGTACTACAAGGGCTTCGTGTCCGAGGAAGCGCGCTCGCATGGCTTCACGCTGGACGACCTGCGGGCCTGGAAACCGGTGGCGGTCTCGTCCCGGCGTGGTCGCAAGAAAGCGGCGACATGACACTGGCGCCGACGATGGTCCAGATGACGTACACGCACTTGTGTGCGTGGCGCGTCATCGGCGGCATTGGCATGCCGCCTGATTCAAATACGGTAGCACTGGCGGCGGGTGAAGGCTGGTCCTATTCACTGATCAGCGACGTCGACACGGCATGCGCGGTCACCGACCGCGGCGCGGCTCTCGGGTTTCTGGTTTTGCAGGGCATCTTCGCTCCTGCCAAGGTTGGATCCTTGGAGGAACGCCTTGCCGAATCAATCCAAGACATCCAAGAAACTCGACGAAAGAAGACCGGCTCGTATCCCGTTCTATTTTTCCAAGCGTCGGGGCCGGTTGACGTTACCTTGAACAATGCTACCAAACAGCGTGATGAATTTGTGCTGACCTTTGACGCTTTCGACAAAGCGGCCATTCGTCAGAAGTTTGTTCAGCAACATCGCGCGATGCAACTGGCTCTGGCGCTGGCGTCAAAAATGCGAGTGCGTTTTGACGAGGCCACCGCAGGAACCTACTGCACGAATACAGACGGACAGACGGTCTACAGCTTGACCTTCTCAGGCGGTACGGCTGACCTGATTGTTGCTTCGCCGCTCGACCCTGATGCAGCAAAGACAGTTGCCCAACGGTTTGATTCTCTGAGCACCGGCACTGATCTTGATTCGGCAGTACGGTTGTATGCCGACATGGCGATCTATGGACGCGAGCCATTCCGTGCTTTTCTTTCGGGTTGGACGGCGCTTGAGATATTGATCAACAAGACCTTCAAGGAACACGAAGAACACTTCTTCAGAAGCTTGGATATGCCCCATCAGCCAGAAATGTCCATAAAGTTCCTCGCCGGCGTCCGAAAGACAATGGAAGGAAAACATGGCTTGGTAGATCGGTTCACGTTGGTGTCTTCAGTACTGTTGCCCACACAAGTCGCAGAGGCAGCGGAGGCGGACCTGGCCACCTTCAAACGCATCAAGAAACTGCGGGACGAGATTGCCCACGGATCAACCATCGATGAAGACGGATTGCCCATCGATGAGCTGAGCCAGCTCCTTCTGAAATACCTCGCGGCACGCACCGAGCGTGTCACAAGCGCGGTGGCTACCCCAGCCAGCTCAACCTAACGAGGACCGAGATGTTAGACCGCAACGCCCTTGTCACCCAGCTGCATGCACGATCGCCCACCGCAGCGATCATTCCTGTCCCATACCAGGGAGAGGTTATCTCGGTCCAGCGCATCAGGCCGGACAAACCGTGGCGAAATGCTCTCGTCGCTATTTTGTCTGTAGGACAAGGGTCTCAAACTGGCGGAACTCAGGGAGCAAATCATTAACGTGGTCTGTTTTAGGGATAAACCCCAAGTACCCAAGGATTTATCATGGTGATAAACTACCCTTCGAACTTGTGGTTGAGCGACGTCGGTGGGTCGATCCCGTCAGACGCAGGTCAGCGTCGGCGTATCAGCGGTGGCCCGCTGCTTGATCTGAAGGCTTTGCAGGAAATCATCGCGTCCGGACAATTGAGCGTGGACAACATCTGGCCCGCCACTCGTCGATGCCGGAACAGTTTGGAGGACTACAGGTGGAGCTTCGATACCGTCTTGGAGATTTTCAGCTGTTTGCTGCCAGAGGACTACAAGAACTCCGAATGGTGCGGTGTCGATGGAAACCGCACCGTACCCTGCGACGTTTATCGGGTCTGCTTTGATGATGTGCGCCGAAAGCGCAATCCGAACGCCTGCGAGGTGTACTTAAAGTTCTCGATCGACGACGCAGGCGCCCTCACTTTGGTCCTGGTTCAGTCGCATTTTTCATGAATATGTTGGAGGCTCACATGTCTACCGCCAGAAAACAAGGGGCTGTTGAAGTGCAAGTGCATCGGGCTTGCCCCGCATGCCGCAATGGACATCTGCACGAAAGGACGAGCGAACGTGTTTTCAACCCACACGGGAAGGCCTTGGCCGTGTCCTTGCTGACGTCGATTTGTGACCAATGCGGCGCTGAAGCCACCAGCGCTTCGCAGCATGACGAGAACCTGCGCCGATTGGCGGCGCGCAAGGCGCACTATGGGGAGCTGTTGATGGGTGAAGAAATCCACGCACTTCGCCGCCGTTATGGATTGACCCAACAGCAGGCTTCGCGGATCTTTGGCAAAGGAAAGATTGCGTTCTCGCGGTACGAAAACGAGACCACCTACCCAGACGAAAGCACAACGCGTCTGTTGGCCTTGGCGATTGCGAAGCCTGAGACGATCAAGTGGCTGGCAGACAGGAGTGGTGTCAACGTGCCGCTTTGGAAAGAACGCTGCGAAGACGAACAGCGCGTAAAGCTGCGAGTCCTTCCGAGGCCCAAAGCTCAGACCACCAAGCAGCGAATCGACTTCTTCTCTCCAAGCGACGGATCGCATGTTCCTGCGAACTGGAGCAGCATTGCCAAGACGAAGACGCAAGTCGTTCGCACAACGACTCTCGCGACTTGGGTCCCTGAGGAGATGGCCGCGTGAAGCCGAGCCCGATTCAGCTGTTACAGCTGTTCTTTAAGCATGTGCGCGTTGAGATCGATCCGGAACATATCCTGTCGGAGCCCCCGAATCCGCTGACTTCGGCGTTCGTCTTCGACGGGATCAGAATCCAGACAGAGTTCGGAATCGGCGAGATCGACCCGGATCATGAGCGCGGACGCATGTTTCTGACGACACTGCGTGTGATCGTGGACAACAAGTCGCTTCCGAAGGTTAAGGAGCAGAAGTTCTCACCGTACAAGATTGACATCGCGGTTGATGGTGTCGTAGCAATACCCAAGGGTGCAGAGCAATTGGCCCCGCCGGAAGATCTGGCAGCCGTGAACGGCGCATCGCTCCTTTGGTCAGCCGTTCGCGAGCAAGTGCTCTCATTGACCGCGCGCATGCCGGCTGGGTCAGTGATGCTGCCAACTGTTCACTTTCATGACCTTAAGCAGAAGTCATCTGAAATTGCAGACCACGCCGCTGGCGCGCAGGCGAAACAAGCAAATGCAGAAAATCCAAAGCGTCCATCCCTCAAGCGCATCCGATGAGCGGGATGGAAGCAGTGCTCAAACAAACGTTTTGAGCAGCTAAGAGGAAACAGATCTACGCTGATACGCCCACTTAGATAGGTGGGCGTTCGCACAAAGAGGCACTGAGAATGACACTGCTGCGAGACTTGATTTCTATTCCCGAGCGGGTGCACCAGGGCGACTTCGTCCTTCAACTGTCCAAGGGCGTCACCGAGCCCGAGCAGACGCTGCGTGACTACGTCGTCACACCGCAGTTGGTGGATGCCTTCAGCAATGCCATGGGCTTCATCCAGCAGGCGGTGCAGACAGGTGGCAGCAAGGCTGCTTACTTGCACGGCAGTTTCGGCTCGGGGAAGAGCCACTTCATGGCGGTGCTAAACCTGCTGCTGGCCGGCAACACGCAGGCCCGCGCCACGCCAGAGCTGGCCGACGTGGTGGCGCGCCACAGCTGGACTGAAGGGCGCAAGTTCCTGCTGGTGCCGTACCACATGATCGGCGCGCGCGACATGGAGTCGGCCATCCTCGGCCAATACGCCGACTTCGTGCGCAAGAAGCGCCCCGACGCGCCGGTACCCGGCTTCTACCTGGCAGAAGGCCTGTTCAAGGATGCCCGCGACCTGCGCGCGCAGATCGGTGACGGGCCCTTCTTCACCAAGCTCAACGAAGGCGCTACCGGTGGTGGAGGTGGTGGCGGCGGTGGTGGCGGTTGGGGCGAGTTCGACAGCGGCTGGGACGCGGTGAGCTTTGAAGCCGCCATGCTGGAGCCACCCAACGGCGAAGAGCGCTCGCGGCTGGTTGGCGACCTGATCACGCAGTTCTTCTCGGCCTACCGCACGCTGGCGGGCAGCGGTGAGTCGTTCGTGTCGCTGGACGACGGTCTGAGCATCATGAGCCGGCACGCCAAGACGCTGGGCTATGACGCGGTCATCCTGTTCCTGGACGAGTTGGTGCTGTGGCTGGCCAGCCATGCGGCCGACGTCAACTTCGTCAGCCGTGAAGGCACCAAGCTGGTCAAGCTAGTGGAGGCCACCAACGCCGACCGACCCATCCCGCTGGTCAGCTTTGTGGCGCGGCAGCGTGACCTGCGCGACCTGGTGGGTGAAAACCTGGCGGGCTCGGTGCAGGTGCAGTTCAGCGACGTGCTCAAGCACTGGGAGGCGCGCTTCCACCGCATCACGCTGGAAGACCGCAACCTGCCCGCCATTGCCGAGCGGCGCGTGCTGCGCCCGATCGACGAAGCGGCACGGCAGACGCTGCAGGGCACCTTCGACGACGTGATGAAGATGCGCAAGGACGTGCTCGACACCTTGCTCACCACCACGGCCGACCGCGACATGTTCCGCAAGGTCTACCCGTTCACGCCGGCATTGGTGCAGACCTTGATTGCCGTGTCGGCCGCGCTGCAGCGCGAGCGCACGGCCTTGAAACTGATGCTTCAGTTGCTGGTGGACCGGCGCGCCGATCTGGAGCTGGGCCAACTGATCCCCGTGGGGGATTTGTACGACGCGATTGCCGAGGGCGACGAGCCGTTCTCCGAGGGCATGCGCCTGCACTTCGAGAACGCCAAGCGCCTGTACAACCATCGGCTGCTGCCCATGCTGGAGCGGCAGCACAGCGTGACCTGGGAGGCCATCAAGCTCGGCCAGGCCGACGCCACCGCTGCCAAGAACCTGCGCAACGACGCGCGCCTGCTGAAAACGCTGCTGCTGGGCGCTTTGGTGCCCGAGGTGGAGTCACTGAAGGGCCTGACCGCGCAGCGCCTGGCGGCGCTGAACCACGGCACGTTCCGCTCCCCCATTCCGGGCCGCGAGGCGCAGGACGTGCTGCGCAAGTGCCGCGACTGGGCCAGCGAGATCGGCGAGATCAAGATCACCGAAGACCAGAATCCGATCATCTCGATCCAGGTGACGGGCGTGGACATCGAGCCGATCCTGCGGGCGGCCGAGGCGAACGACAACGCCGGCAACCGGCGCAAACGGATCCGGGAGGCGCTGTTCAAGGAACTCGAGATTCCGGACACCGGTGGCCTGTTCACCACCTACGAATTCAACTGGCGCGGCACCCGGCGCGAAGTGGAGCTGCTGTACGAGAACGTGCGCGAGATGACAGACGACCGGCTGCGCGGCCGCTCGGGCGCCTGGACGGTGGTGCTGGACTTTCCGTTTGACGATGCGAACTTCGGCCCCGCCGATGATCTGGCCCGCCTGGCGGAGTACCGCGGCGGCGACACCAAGACGCTGGTGTGGTTACCCTCGTTCCTGAGCAACAAGGCGCTGGCCGACCTGGGGCGGCTGGTGGTGCTGGACTACATCCTGCAGGGCGAGCGCTTTGACAACTACGCCGCCCACCTGTCGTTCGTCGACCGCGTGCAAGCCAAGGCCCTGGCGCGCAACCAGTTGGACCAGTTGCGCATCAAGCTGCGGTCGCAGCTGGAAGTGGCCTACGGCATCAGCACCGAACCGCGAGATGCGGTGAGCAACCCGCTGACGGCGGACCAGCAGTTCAAGTCTCTGGACCCGACGCTGTCGCCGCGGCCACCTGTAGGGGCGGAGTTCAAGTCGGCTTTCGAGAGCCTGCTGGGACAACTGTTTGCCCACCAGTACCCGGCCCACCCGGAGTTCGACACCGAGATCAAGCCCAGCGTCATCAAGAAGGTGTGGCCTGAAGTGCAGAAGGCCATCGAAGCGCCTGGCCAACGCGGGCTGGTGCAGGACTCCGCGACCCGCAAGCTGGTGCGTGCGGTGGTCAACCCAAGCCAGTTGGGACAGATGGGTGAGACGCATTTGCTGATCGAGCCGCACTGGCAATCGCGCTTTTCGCAAAGCCATGCGCGCGACGGCGGCGGCGCCATCACCGTGGCCAAGCTGCGGCAGTGGATCGACACTCCTGCGCCGATGGGCCTGCCCATCGAACTGCAGAACTTGATCATCCTGGCCTTTGCGGCGTCGACCAACCGCCGCTTCACGATGCGCGGCGGGCCGCACGAGCCCACGATCGACAGCCTGCCCGATGAGCTGGAGCTCAAGGAGCAGGCGTTGCCGAACACGGCAGACTGGGAGACCGCGCTTCTGCGGGCGTCCAGCCTGTTCGGGCTGACGCTCGGCCAAACGCTCAATGCGGCCAATGTCGGCAAGCTTGTGGATGAAGTTCGGCAGAAGGCGGCAGACAAGCGTGAGGCGGTGACCCGTCTGGTGTCGCAGGTGCGCGACCGTTCGGCGCGCTATGCGCCCGGCATCACCGGGGCACGCCAGCAGTCCGCAGAGTCTGCCCAGGCGCTCCTGGCCGCACTGGCACAAGCGGCAGAGGGCGACGTGGTGACGACGCTGGCCAATGCGAGCCTGCAGACGTCCGAGGCAGCGGTCAGCCGCAGCCTGGGGCAAGCGCAGGTCTGCGCCGATGCATTGGGCAGTGGAAACTGGCAATTATTCGATGTGGTTCGCGACCTGATGGACCACCGTCGCGACGCGGCGTTGCTGATCATGAACCGCCTGACCGAGGCGCTGACCAGTGACGAACATGTGGTGGCTTTGAAGCCGCGGCTTGAAGAGCTGGCACGGGATGCGATGCGTCTGCTGGCTGCCGCAGCACCCACACCAGCCCCAGTGACGCCGCCACCTTTCGCACCAACGCCGCCCGGCGTGGGCACGACGCCGGTGCCGTCGCCCGTGGTGATGCCTCCTGCCCCGCCCGCTAACGGGCCGGAGGTGGTGGACGAGAAGCAGCAGTTGCACCTGAGTGGCGCCGCTGCGGTAACCGCGCTGGACGACCTGAAGACGCTGGTCACCAGTGAACGCGACCTCGAGCTGACGCTGAGCTGGCGGGTGCAGCGCAAGGGCACGAAGCTATGAGCGCGCTGGGCCGCTCCCAAGCGCGAATGCTCCCCCTCGGGGGGACGACCCCGCAGGCGTCCAGGGGGCAGACATGAGCTTGTCGACGCCGCAAATCGCGGCCCAACTCGAACGCGTGCTGGCCAGCGATCCGGCCGCAGTTGCCGTTGCGATCCGGGCCAACGCGAAGCAGCCCTGGCCCGAATCCTTGAAGCAGCAGGGGCGGAATTTCCAGCTTCGGTGGTGCGACTCGTCCCTGGCCATTCGCGAAGCCTTGTGCGATGTCGAGCAGCATGACCCGTTGACCACCGGTCTGGTGGTGATCACGCCGCTGGCCACCCACGAGGTGGCCGAAGACATTGCCGCCCGTCTGGCCAGGGCGCGGGTGTTTCAACCCGAGGGCTGGGACATCGTTCGACAGTTGTTCCAGGCCAAGGAAACCGACGCGCGCCTGGGGCGCTATGTGTGGATGCCGCAGACCTTGATCGACGGCGCGTCGCAGGGCACTTACCCGCCCGTGGCCAACGGCTTCCTCGACCTTGAAACTGCATGGCGGGAAGTACTGCATCGGCTCCTGGGCATTGAAGCCGCGCGCCCCGACGCGGTGGCGCTGCTGCTCTGGGCGATGGACCCGGCCGCCGACCCCAGGCTTGCCCAGTTGCCAGCGCCGGCCCGCATCGACGTGATTTGCTGGATGGGCGAGACGGCGGGAGTTGCCGGGGAGATGGTTCTGGGCTGCGTGGACGCGGGTCGAACGATCGATGCATTGCCACTGGGCCTGGTCTGCGGCGTGGTCTTCGCCCAGGATGGTGAGGGCCAAGTCGGCCTCGGCCAGGCAGCGATCCGCCTTGAGCGCTTCGTCAACGGCAAGCACGTCGGCGTTGCCGAGGGGCGCGCTTGGGCGCGCGCGGCAGAGCAAGTCGTTCGACTGACTGGGCTGGACGCGTCTCGTGCTGTTCTCGACCGTGCCGACGCACTGCTGCGCGACCTGCGCGTCATCGACTTTGCGCACCTCAGCGACGTGCTGCCGGCGGCGCTGGATCAGCGACTGGAAGACTTTGCGTTGGCACTGACCGCCCATGTGGCGGAGCCCTCGGAAGCCAATCTTGCCCAGGTTGAGCTGCAGGCCGACCGCGCGCTCCGGCACACCTTGGTAGCCGCTCAGAAGCCCCGCATGGAACGCGTCGAGATGGCGCGCCGATTGGCACGCTGGTTGATGAACGACACGCCAACCGCTTCAACCTTGCAGGCTGCGGTGGCCTGGCAGTCTGACCAAGGCGCCTTCGTCGACTGGGCGCGCTTTCGGCTGTTGGGAGGCGACGAGCTGCCGGACCTGTCACAGGCCTACAGCGCATGCCGCGAAGCGGTCATCGCGCGCCGGAACGCTTTCGCCAAGCCATTCGCACAGGCGCTGGTGCAATGGAACGCCCAGAAGCCGGCGCCTGAGGGTCGGATCATCCCGCTCGAGTCGGTGCTGGAGCATGTGCTGGCACCGATCGCCGCCGCCCACCCCACCCTGCTGCTGGTGATGGATGGTTTGAGCACCAGCATCTTCCGGGAGTTGTTCGCCCGGATTGCCGGCCAAGGCTGGGCCGAGATGGTGCCTTCCAGCCTGGGACAGCCGCTGGCTGGTGTGGCTGCACTGCCAACGATCACCGAGGTCAGCCGCGCCAGCCTGCTGTCTGGGCGTCTGACCGTCGGCGCTTCAGCGCAGGAGAAGACCGGCTTCGCAACGAACGCTGCCCTGCTGGCGCACAGCCGCGCGGACGCGCCGCCCAGGCTGTTCCACAAGGGCGACCTGGCGGATGCGACCAACCTGGCGCCCGAGGTGCGCGCCGCGATTGCGAGCACCCAGCAGCGTGTGGTGGGCGTGGTCTACAACGCCGTGGACGACCACTTGAGCGGCCCAGATCAGTTGCATCAACGCTGGGCACTGGAGGACCTGCGGCTGCTGCTGCCGTTGCTGCGCGAAGCGCGCGAGGCGCGCCGGGTGGTGGTGATCACGGCCGACCATGGGCATCTGCTCGAAGACGCCACCACGCAGTTGCCCGGTGGCGAGAGCGACCGCTGGCGCCCGGGCAAGAACGCCGATTCGCCCAACGAATTGGCGGTCAGCGGAGGGCGGGTGGTCACCTCTGACGGATCGAATACGGTGGTGTGCCTGTGGGGCGAGAGCACACGGTATGCGGGTCGCAAGAACGGGTATCACGGTGGGCTGTCGCCCCAGGAAGTCACGGTGCCCTTGAGCGTGATCGTACCGCTCGGATTCAACCTTGCCAGCTGGACCGCGGCACCGCCGGCTCAGCCCGAGTGGTGGGAACTGCCGCCCTTACCGATGTCGTCGGGCGTGCAACCAGCAGCCGCCGCAACACCGAAACCAATGCGGCGCAAACCGACCGCGCAGCAAGGGCAGCCACAGCTGTTCGAGCCAGTCGACCTGCCGTCACCGGAGGCTTCAACACCGCCCGTGGCTTTGGATTGGATCGGCGCAGTGCTGGGCAGCCCGATCTATGCGTCTCAGCGGCAGTTGGCCGCGCGCGTGGCGCCGCCCGACGATATGATGCGACTGCTCCTGACGTCCTTGTCCGAGCGGGGTGGCAAACTGTCCAGGGCAGCCCTGGCGCACCGTCTGTCATTGCCTGAGGTTCGGATCGGTGGCTTGCTCAGCGCAGTCAGGCGGTTGTTGAATGTCGACCAGGCGTCGGTGCTGACCGTCGACGAAACCGCGGGTACGGTTGAGCTCAACGTAGTCTTGCTGCACCAGCAATTCCGGCTGCCCGGCCAGGGAGGCCAACGATGATCAGTTCCGCACGCCGGGAAGACATCGTGAGCGCCCTGCGACGTGGCACGGTACCGAGCAGCGGGCTGGATGCGCTGGCCGTCGGGATCGATACGTTCGCGCCGACCCTTGACGACGAGCTCGAATCGGTCAGCGCTGGCCGTGGCGGCTTCAAGGCGGTACGTGGTGAGTACGGCACCGGCAAGACCTTCTTTGGCCGCTGGCTGCAGGAACGGGCTCGCGCGCGCGGCTTCGCAGCCACTGAAGTGCAGATCAATGAGACCGAGACACCGCTGCACCGCCTGGAGACGGTTTACCGCCGCCTGGTCGAACACTTGGGCACGGCCGATACAGCCAGTGGCGCATTTCGGGGTGTGATCGACGGCTGGTTCTATGCCCTGGAGCAGGATGTGCTGGCAGACGCTTCGGTGGACGCCAGCGAAGCGGAGGGGCTTCTGCTGCACACGAACGCGCTGATGGAGGCCAGGCTCGGCGCCATCAGCAAGACGGCGCCGGCCTTCTCTGCAGTGCTGCGAACCTATCGCCGCGCCCTGGCAGCCGGGGACGGCATGTTGGCGGATGGGCTCATCAGTTGGCTGGCAGGACAGCCGAACGTGGCCGCGAGCATAAAGCGTGCGGCGGGCATCAAGGGTGACCTCGATCACTTCGGCGCCACCAACTTTCTCGTCGGCCTGCTGACCATCCTGCGCGACAGCGGCTTCTCTGGCCTGGTGATGGTGCTCGACGAGGTGGAAACGCTGCAGCGCATGCGTACCGACACCCGAGAAAAGGGGCTGAACGCATTGCGTCAGTGGATCGACGAGATCGACGCCGGCCGCTATCCGGGGCTGTACCTGGTGATCACGGGAACGCCCGCGTTCTATGACGGCCCGCAAGGGGTGCAGAGGCTCGCCCCGCTGGCGCAACGGCTGCATGTGGACTTCGGCACCGATCGGCGATTCGACAACCCGAGAGCGGTCCAGATCCGGCTGGCGGCATTCGACCACACCTCGCTGCTGGCGGTTGGACGCCGGGTACGTGACATCTATGCGGATGGTCGTCCCAACGAACAGCGCCTTCGGTCGGTGGTGGACGACAGCTATCTGGACGCCCTTGCACGCGCGGTGGCCGGCGGGCTGGGTGGCAAGGTCGGTGTCGCACCCCGGCTGTTCCTCAAGAAGCTGGTGTCGGATGTGCTGGACCGCGTGGATCTGCACGAAGACTTCGACCCCCGCAAGCACTACACCCTCACGCTGGCCGAGACCGAGATGTCCGCGACGGAGCGGGCTGCGGCGAGTGCGGCGTCCGTGGACGATATCGAGCTGTGAACGAGTTCGAGCAGCTGCACCCATCGCTGCAGTACCACGTCGTCAACACGCTGAGCTGGAGCACGCTGCGACCGACGCAACTGGCAGCCATTGCGCCCATTCATGCGGGCTCACACTGTTTGCTGCTCGCCCCGACCGCCGGAGGCAAAACGGAAGCCGCTGCGATTCCGATGCTGTCGAGGATGCTGACCGAGGCTTGGCCCGGCACGAGCGTGTTGTACATCTGCCCGATCAAGGCGCTGCTGAACAACCTGGAGCATCGGCTCACCCACTACGCTGGGCTGGTGGGTCGGCGTGTGGAGGTGTGGCACGGCGACATCTCGCAGTCCCGCAAGAACCGGGCACTTCGAGATGCCCCCGACATCCTGTTGACGACACCCGAATCCATCGAGGCCATGCTGATTTCGGTGCGGGTCGATCGTCCAACATGGTTCGGCAACCTGCGTGCCGTGATCGTCGATGAACTGCATGCGTTCGCGGCGGATGACCGAGGGTGGCACATGCGATCTGTGCTTCATCGGCTGGACCAGTATCTGGAACGACCGCTGCAACGCATCGGTCTGTCGGCAACGGTCAGCAACCCCACAGAGTTGCTGGCGTGGTTCGCACCCAGTGGAAACCGTAACGTGGTGGGCAGTGCATCGGTGAGCACGGAGGCCGATGTCACGATCGATCATGTGGCGTCTCTCGAAAACGCAGCCACCGTGATCTCGCGTCTGCATCGCGGTGAGAAGCGGCTGGTCTTCTGCGACTCACGAAGCAGCGCCGAGCAGTTGAGCAGCATGCTGCGCGCTAAGGAGATGCGCACCTTCGTAAGCCACGCCTCCCTCAGCGTTTCCGAACGCAGGCAAGCCGAGGCGGCATTCACGGAGGAGAAGGATTGCGTCATCGTCGCCACCTCGACGCTGGAATTGGGCATTGATGTCGGTGACCTTGACCGCGTGATCCAGATCGATTCGCCGTCGAGCGTGTCGTCGTTCCTGCAGCGTATGGGCAGAACCGGCCGACGTGCAGGCGCCCTGCGAAACTGCCTGTTCCTGACGACCAATGACGACGCGTTCATGCTGGCCCTGGGTGTCACCAAGAAGTGGTCGGAAGCCTGGGTCGAAGCGGCGGTGCCACCGGCCGAGCCCTGGCCCATCCTCGCGCAGCAAGCACTCGTTCTGGTGTTGGAGCGCGGCGAGGTTCCAACGATGGAAGTGGTCCAGCTGCTTCACGGATCATTTCCCGAGCTGGCGACTGACGACATCACGGCGTTGGTCGAGCACCTGGTGGAGAAGCAGTTTCTTGACCGCTCCGAGGGCGTGGTCAGGGTGGGACCTGAGACCGAGCGCGTGTATGCGCGCGGCCACTACCGCGACCTGCTTGCCTCGTTCAGCGGATCCATGCTGCTGACCGGTCGGCATGGATCGAGCGAAGTGGGCTACATCGATCCCACCGTTCTGACGGGTGAACAGGACAACCGGCTCCTGTTGCTGGCCGGTCGCAGCTGGCGTGTCACCGAGGTGGAGTGGTCCAAACGAATCGTTTGGCTGGAGCCGGCGCGGGAAGGCGGCAAGGCGCGCTGGATAGGCGGGGCGCGCAGCCTGGGCCGCGATGTTTGCCAGGCCATTCGAACGGTGCTCGCCACAGGCGCGCCACCAATCGTCACCTTGTCGCAGCGTGCGCGGGCGGCCCTTAGTTCGCTAGCCGACGAGCTGCCCATGTCTCTGGGAACGCACTTCGTGATGGCGCGGTCTGATGCTGCACCGGTACGTACCTGGACCTTTGCCGGCACGCGGGCCAACCGCACCTGGGCGCACCAGGCTTCGGTCGGTGGTCAGAAGGTTCGATTCGATGCCATGAGTGTTCACGCACCAGCATCGCTGCTGGCCGATGCAGTGCCGGGGCAGTTGACCTTGACAGACGCTGAGATTTCCACCTTCGCCGAGTCGGTCAAGTTCGCCGAATGCGTGCCACGAGGTCTGCTCACCCGCACGATTGTTGCGAGGAACTTCGAATCACCGATTCGATGGGAACCGACACCATGAGCGCCGCTCGCCTCTCCCAGGATGACTACCCGGAAGTCGGAGCTCGAAGGCGCGGTCACATCCTCGTGTGCCATGGCGACGACAGCCCGGATCAGTGGATCGCTTGGCTAGAACCCATTCAGTCTCGTTTCAAGGAACTGCATGGGCTGTCTGAGGAATTTGGTTTCGCCTTGGACGCCGGTGAAGGATCGGGACGCCTGGGCAGCGTTGGAGAATTTCTTGAGCTGATCGACGTCGACGTCCGGTCGAACCCGTGGGAAGGCTCGCTCATCAGCGGCGTCTACCGATTCGGTTGGGTCAAGGTTGGTACGGTTCGGGCAGTGAGGAAGAAGGCCGCAGAACTGCTGAAGGCGCTTCAGCGCCAGGTTGACAGCGAGGTTCGGCGCAAGATCCTCGAAGAGCTCGCCGGCATCAAGGACATCGACCAACTGATCGAGCGTACGGCAGCAGATCGTGATGAGCTACGACGCCAGATCGTTGAATCGAAGTCGGCCCTTTCCAAGGCCCAAGAGGACCTTCGACTGACCCGGGATCGATTGCAGCAACTGGAGGTCTCCGACTCCAAGCAGATCGATGAATCGTGCCTTCGCATGGCTGGAGCGATCCTGCGGCGGGCGCCCTGTCGAATGGTTGCTGGTCCGCTGGTTCTGTGGGACGACAACGTCGTCTACGCGATCACGTCTCGTGGCGGAGTAACTTTGCCTGCCAACTCCACCCCAGCCCTCCTCCTCGGAGATTTGAAAGCCGCCGAGTACCCAGTTGTTCGCGTCGAGGAGAAGACGGTCATCGGCGGGTGGACAAGTGGCCCGATCTACCGAAAGGGAACGCCACGCATCACCGGATGGGCAAGCGTGTGGTCTGACCGGGAGCGAAAGGAGCGCGTCTTTTTGGTCATCCCGAAAGACAGCGAGATGAAGGTCCACGAGATTCACCAGGCGCTTGCATCGGGTTCTTCGGGAGCGTCGAAGTGAGAGAGAACGTCACCATGGAATGCGGTCACTCGCCCGCCCCGGGGATGGATTGGAATGTCACCGTTTCCTTCGTGGGCAACGCCAAGATGTACCGAGTATGGAGTCGGTCAGATGAGGATCAGAACCGCGTTCTACTGAAGCAGGCCGCTGGGCCGCTGACCTGGCGCCGCATGGTTGCCGACATCAAGGAACTCGATGAAATCGGCCTCGGAGGCGACCTGCTCAGCGACATACAGGTCAGCGGGCTGACGGGTTGGCAATCGTCCCTGCTGAAGATGGCCTGGTGCAAGTTTGAGGGGCCTGCGGAGCGTCAGCTGGAATTTCTGCTCGACCTTCCAGACGAAACCATCGCCCTTTTCGAGGAGAAGCTCGGAGATCTCACCGATCCTGTTGTACTCGCGGCGCTCGACGAAGTGATCGAAGCCAAGGAAGAACTGCAGATCTCGATGACGCAAGTCGATCAAGCGATCAACGAAACCACCAAGGCAATGCGCAAGGGGCTGGACCCGTGGGTGCGATCGATGTCCGATTGGTTTCAGGCGTACGAGGTGTTTGACTTGGGGCCGGGGGTGTCGATGGAGGTAGCTCGACGCAGCACCACCGCTGAAACACTTGCGATCGCGACGACCATGCAAAGTCCGCTTGCTGTCGAGGTTGCACGAGTGCTGCTGGTCAATTGGTCGAAGGCAGAGCCAAAGCCGGTTCAGGAGGGCAACGTCGGGGGCATCCGATTCCGGTCGACGATTCCTTTCCTACAGTGGCTGGTGCAGCGGCTGGAGCCCGGCGCACTGGCATCAGTCGCTGCCCATGCGGATGGTCACGAGCTCAATGCGATGGAGGCGCTGGATGCCCACATCGCTGCCGAGATCAACAGGCTGCGGACATCACGCGGCGGTGGCGCACTCGGTCACGGTGTGCGTGGCGGGATCGTCGCCAGCTGGGAGCGGCTGCGGCGACAAGTCTTCGGGTCCGGCTGATCGTCGCTGTGATGGGCATGTCTTCAACCCGGGCGCAATCGATCGAGCGCCAGGCCTCGGAAATGCAGTAAAATTTTGTCACATTTGGAATTGGGTCGACGCCCATGCCAACCTGCCTTCCCGGGCAAGGTGGAAACGCGAAAGCGGATGTGGCTCCTACTGGAGCAACGAAGCGGGTACAGCGTCGGCCCTCCCACAACGGAGGGTTTTTTGTTGTTCGAATCAATCATCGACGCTGGCACCGTGCAGGCCTTTCGGGAGACCGAGTACAGGGTGCATGGCGACGAACCGTTCACCCTGAGGGTGGGCGAAACCTGCTCGGCGTTGGCCACCGCGCACAAGCGCCACCGCGTCGAATGCAGCGCGTACGTCACGGCCTGCAACCCGTTCAGCCAGATCCTTGACGACGAAGCCAATGCCGAACGGCATGCCGCCCTGGGACGCGAAATCAGCCAACGCAGCCTTGCCAGCATCGAGGGGATCGGCCAGCACCCGTCCAATCAGTGGCCTGGTGAAGCGAGCCATCTGATCTTCGGCTTGACCTTGGAGGCGGCCAAGGCACTGGGGATACGGCTGGAGCAGAACGCGATCGTCTGGGCGGGCGGCGACGCCGTACCGCAACTGATCTTGCTGCGATGAAATCACGGGCTGGTCAGCCCACCTTCAAGGTGAACGACCGGGGGGATTTGATCCAGATTGCCGTCCCCGACACATGTCAAAGCGGCTAAACAGGAGAAGTACATGCGTTCACTCATCCAGGCCACCCCGGCCTACGAGCTCTCGATCGACATCACCACCTCGGCGCACGGCCACAGCCTCAGGCTGATCAGCTTTGTACCAACGGCCCGCCGCCCTGAGGATCAGGTCAAGTTCCAGGGCGTGTTCACCACCGCGGAGCTCAAGTCACTTCACGACGCGTTGAACCAAGCGCTGGCCCCGGAAGCTGACAGGCTCATCCAGTGAGCTTGTCGATGCACAGAATGATTTTCAGCACCCGTGGGTTGGTCAAGGTGCGCCGCGCTGGCGCATCTAAGCACAGGAGTTGCCCTGCTGAACGGCCGAGCACGGGCAGGTTTTGATCGGGGAGAAACCATGTTTTGGAACAAGAAGGATGAACCCAGCCCACTCGGCGTGCCGCTCGGCGATCTGATGGTGATGCTGCAACCTACGTCGATCAAGGGAAGCCTGAAAGGCAATACCCTCACGGCCCGCCATGAGCACTACACGATTCGCCTCGAGGTTGTGCCGCCCGAAACCCGAGAGTCGGAGAACGGGCCGATCCGCGCGGTGGTGCGCATGATCACCGAGTTGCCCAAGCCTACCCCTGTGGCGAGGGCACGGGATGCACGTTCACTTCGACGGATTGGAATGACGACGCAAAGACGAGCAACCCGAATGAACATGCGCGATAAGTGTCCGCCGTGGGTGATTTTTCATGTGCCTCACGATTCGATGCTTGTTCCATCTGAGGTGAGGCGCCAGATCACCTTGACCGATGGCGAGCTGGACGAAGAGTTAATCAAGATGACCGATCACTTGACCCTGCTTCTGTTCGCCTCGGGGGCCCCGGAAGCTCAGGTCATCCGAGCTCCCGCCAGCCGATTGGTGGTGGACGTAGAGCGATTCGCGGACGACCGGCGCGAGCCCATGGCAGACCGTGGAATGGGCGCCGTCTATTCCGTGACCTCAAGCCTGAAACCGTTGCGGCGACCGTTACTCGATGGCGAACGCGACGCCTTGATGCTGGCGTACTACCGTCCTCATCTCGCCCGGCTCGAAGCCGCCGTGTCGACGGCTATCGACCTTCACGGGCGCTGCCTGGTGATCGATTGCCACAGCTTTCCGAGCCTGGCGCTACCGTACGAACTCGCCGATCCGGCTGTAGCGAGGCCGGGCATCTGCATCGGCACTGACGCTTCCCATACCAGTCGCGAATTGGCCATCGCCTTCGTCGCAGCCTTCCAGCGCGAAGGATGGAGCGTGGACCTGAACCAACCGTTTGCGGGGGCCTTGGTACCTGGAAGCCGGTACGGGCAAGACCGCCGCGTCAACGCCGTCATGGTCGAGATCAACCGTCAGCTCTACCTTCGCGAATCAGATGCGACACCGCTACCCGCGTTTGCAACCGTCGCGGAACGCGTCAGAAACCGTTGCATGGCGGCCATCGCAGCCTGCAACACATAGGGAAACAAGTCATGGCAAAGAGCAAGAAGGCGGCGGCGCAACTCAAAGTAGCCGCGGAGCCCATCACCGAGTTCGAAGTGACAGAGGGCAGCACGCTGCGCATGGCCGACTACATCGAAGCAGAAACCCGTGCCGAGTTCTATGAAGACGTGGCAAACTGGTGGGAGGGCTCGCCACAGGACCTGTCTGACGCGATGGACGAATGCCAGCCGTTGGCATGGGCCGTGAACTCGATCTACTCTGACTTTCGGGATGAGATCGTGGCGGACATCGGGGCCGCGGAGACCGACGCAAAACAGAACAAACACCGCATTGCCGTCCTCAAGGAAAGGCTCAAGAAGCTGCCGGAGGAGCCTGAAGAGGGTGCCAGCGCCTGGCTCCTTGGGCTCACCACGTCCGAGTTCGAGGCGAACGTCGTTCCTCAAATTCAGGAATGGTTCTCAGAACCACCGGAATGGAGCTTCGAGGACGACTATCTGCCGCAGACGGGCACGGCGCAGGGCGCGGCTCTGGAATTCTTTCGCAGCATGGACGCCAATTCTGTGGACCTGCTGGGTGTGGACATTGTCGAAGGCGAACATCCTGGCAGCACCTACTACGCGGCCGAACTGCGCGGAGACATCGAAGCTGCCAACCGTGCTGCCGAAGCGGCAGGACTGCGGGTTCGGTTCGTCAAAGGATGAAGACAAGCGTGCCGACCAGGGCGGTCGCCACTCGGGCCCAGTTCGTGAATCTGGAGAGACCTATGGAATCAAGTGGAAGCCAGCTCGGCTCATTCGTGAAGGCAGTCGCATTCGCTGCAGAAAAACATCGGAACCAAAGGCGCAAAGATGCGGACGCCTCCCCGTACATCAACCACCCGATCGCACTGGCCAACGTGCTGGCCAACGAGGGAGGTGTCTCGGACGCAACTGTGCTTTGCGCCGCCGTCCTTCACGACACCATAGAAGACACCGAAACGACCGAGAACGAACTGACGACGGCATTCGGCAATCACGTTTCGTCGGTCGTTCTGGAAGTCACGGACGACAAGTCGCTCGAGAAGCATGTTCGCAAACAGCGACAGATCGAGCACGCATCTCACCTTTCTAACGAGGCCAAGTTGGTAAAACTGGCCGACAAGATATGCAACCTGCGGGACATACTGGCATCGCCTCCAGCGAGTTGGTCCACGGAGCGAAAGCAAGCGTACTTCGACTGGGCCAGCAAGGTAGTCGCCGGGGTACGCGGAGTACATCCCAACCTTGAAGCAGTCTTCGATGGGCTGGTTGCACGCCATGCCGAACTTCGCTGACCGCCGCCGCAATCCGTTGCTGCCAACGGATTGCTGGCTACGCTGCGTCGCGCAGCCCATCGCTGTTTGGGCGATCCGTGAGCACCGGGGGGACGCGAATCCTGTTCAGCAGATCGAGCCGACTCTTGCGGGGCTTGAACATGCATATCGATGAGCTCCGGGAGTTCCAACGACAGGGCGTCACACAAGACGTTTTCGGCCTTGTGATGACTTGTCGTCGCAGGTTTCTCAACGCCGCCCAACTGCTTGAACTACGCAGTGACGCGATCAGCAAGCTGGCGACGTTCGGCGTGGATGCCCCGGTCGATGTCTGGCCACTGCTCGGTCCATTCAATGTGCTGACAGAGCGGTACGCGACGCAGTTGTTCTCGCCGCAGGAGAGCCTCCTTCAGGTGCCGAGCGAGAAGCAGGACGAGAAATGGGGCATCTACTTTCATCATATCCTTGTCCCCCAGCTCATCGCCAGCGACGAGGTCGTTCGAAACGTCTTGCGCGCGGTGCGGGCGCTACCCAGCCGGCATCCTGAGCAGGCGGCTGTCGCACTGGGTCAGCACTTCGCAGAGATGACGTTGCCGGAGACGAGGCCGCCTTGGGCGCCCGAGGACGCGGTCGACTATTGATGCACCCAACAGGAAGCGAAGAGAAAACACCGTGTACGTTATTGACGCCAAGCACTACCTCGACGACAAGGGCAACATCGGGCCCGAGAAAGGCCCCGCCCGCAAGATGGCCGACTTCATCACCTCGGTGGTCGCCCATGCGTCCGACTTCGACCGACCGGAAAGCACGCCCGGACCCGTCTGCTTCAAGTGCCGCAAGCGCGACAACCGCCGCGTGGACACCGGCATGACTGACGACGAAACGGTTGTCTGGCACTGCCCCGCTTGCGGCACCGAGGGACGTATCTCGAATTGGCAGGGGACGTTCTGGGACCTCAACCACGGCACGCCATCCGACTGACTTTCGCCACCGTGACCATGCCACCCAAGCCGGCCGACGATCTTGAAGCTTTCCTGAAGCGCCAGGACCCGTCGATGCTGGTGGGTGTTCTGGTCGAACTGGCCAATGACAACGAGGTTGTGCAGGCGCGGCTGGCGCGGCTGCAACTGGCCGACCGGCCGAACAAGCTCGCGGCCGGCTTTCGCAAGACGCTGACCGCCTGGCGTCGTTCGTCCAAGTTTTTCAGCTACCGCGAGGCGGGCGAGTTCGGGCGCACGCTGGAAGCCTGGCTCGAACAGGTCGATCTCGAGCTGTCGCCGAAGGATCCCGCTGCCGCACTGGCGCTGTTCGAATCGTTCATCGAGGCCGACGGCGCCTTCTTCGAGCGTGCCGACGATTCCAACGGCTGCATCGGCGACGCGGTGCGGGCCGCGTGTCGGCATTGGCTGCAAGCCGCCGCGCGCTGCGAATCGCCCGCAAGCGAATGGCCGGGCCGGCTCGTGAAGCTGGTCAGCGACGACCAATACGGAGCCCGCGAAGAGCTGCTGCGCCGTGCGGAACTGCTGCTCGACGAGACGGCGCTGCGCGAACTGGTGGCGCAATTCGAGTCCCGCATGGCAAGCGCCCTCGCCGCCCCGGCAAGCAGTGACGGTCCGCCGCACGAGGTGTTCAAGATTTCCGCAGCGCTGTCGCTGCTGGCCGAAGCCTTGCATGACCCGGACGTCAAGGTGCGCGCCGTGCTGAGCTACAGCCCGCAGCCCAACGCGGTGCAGCAAAAGGCCTTCGCCGAGGCCTACCTCGAGGTCGACCGTCCGACCGACGCGTTGACATGGCTTCAAGGGCATTGGGGGCACATGGAAGACACCCGGCAGAACTTGGAGTCGGACGCACTGGGCCGCCTCGGCCGGTATGGCGAAAGCGCCCCCATACGGCAGCGCCTGTTCGAACGATCGATCTCCGTCTTCGACCTGCACCGCTGGCTTGAACACCTGCCCGAAGCGTCCAGGCACGAGGCAATGGAGCGAGCCCGTCAGCTTGCACTGGGCCACGACGACCCGGCAACGGCAGCCACGCTGCTGCTGGACATCGGCGCCGATGAAGCGGCCGAGGCGACGCTGCTGGCCGAGCCAAACCGCATACGCGGCGACAACTATGGTGCGCTGGTGCCGCTGGCACAGGCGTTGAAGACCCATCAGCGCTTGCGCGGCGAAGCCGTCATCTACAGGGCGCTTCTCACAGCCATCCTGACCCGAGCCTATGCCCGCGCCTATGGGCACGCTGCCCGCTACTGGGCGCGGCTACAGGAGATCGCGGCCACAGGCGTTGGATTGCTTCCGCTGGAGTCGCACGAGGCCTTCGAGGCCGCGATCCGGTCGCGGCACGCACGCAAGTCAGCGTTCTGGGCGCACGTGAACGGAAAGCGCAGCGACCACGCCGACGAGGACGAACGTGACGGCTAAGCCTAGCAGATCGGCGATCAAAAGCGCTTATCCACGGCCGCGCGATCGGCGCCTCTCACGCAAGACTCGCGCGGCGGTGGGTAAGCCGCCTGACTCGATATCAGCTACAGAGCATTGACTGGTTAGCAAATATTTACACGACAGTTGACAATGACAGTAAGACTGTCTAGTATTGCCGCCATGGACGAACCAAAGACATTCACGCTGAACGACATCTCGGCTCTTGCCGAACTGCCCCGTCGCACCGTCCGGTACTACATCCAGTCCGGTCTGATCGATCCCCCGAAGGGAGTCGGCAAGGGTGCCTCTTACACGCAGGGTCACGTCGAGCAGCTTCTAACGGTACGCAAGTGGCAACTGGCCGGACTGTCTTTGGAGCGGATCGGTGAAGTCATGAGGCAGCAATCCGCTGGCCCGCTGCCGCCGACCCCTCGGCGCGCCGGGACCGTCGAGGTCTGGAGCCACCTTGTCGTCGCAGACGGCATCGAGCTCACACTGGAACCTGGCCGAGCCGGCCTGAGCCCGGAGCAGGTCCGGGCATTCTTTCGCACCGTGACACAGGCATACGAGCAAATCCACTCAACCGAGGACAAAAAATGAACCAACTGACATCCGCCTTGACCGGCTTGGGAGGCGAGCGAGTCGCTTTGTGCGATGTCACTGTCTGTGCAGTCCTGCAAGACCTGCTCGCGGAGGTCACGGTATCGCAGACCTACCGCAATGACGAGCGCGTCAACATTGAGGCTGTCTACACCTTTCCCCTTCCTCTGGATGCCGTCCTGCTCGACCTGGAGGTCGAAATTGGCGGGCAGCTACTGAAAGGGGTGGTCGTCGAGAAGAAGGCCGCCGAAGAGAAGTACGAGGACGCGGTCGCGGCGGGCGATGCGGCTGTGATGCTGGAATCGATCGAGCCTGGCCTCTACACAATGAACGTCGGCAACTTGCTGCCTCAGGAGACGGCGAAGATCACGTTCAGCTACGCGATCCTCTACCGCTGGGCGGGCGACCGGCTGCGGTTCTTCCTGCCTACGACGATCGCGCCGCGCTTCGGCGAATCGCACCATCTGCCGCACCAGGCCCCGGAGGCGTCCCTGATGGTGGAGAACCAGTTCTCCTTTCGCCTGGAGATCTCCGGAAGCCTGCGGGACGCCCAGTTCGTCTGCCCATCGCACGCAGTCGAACTCGAGAAGTCCTCGGACAAAGTCGTGCTCTCGCTCAAGCAGCCCAAAGCGGTCATGGACCGCGACTTCATCTTGAACGTGAAAGCACCACAGACAACGCGCAGCTTTGCGCTGTGTGGTCAGGACGGCGACGGTCTGGCGGCCGTGGCGAGCTTTCAGCCGTTCTTCCCGGGATTGCAGGCGCCGCGACCACTCAACCTTGCCATCGTGATCGATTGCTCCGGCTCCATGCAGGGCGACTCGATGGAGCAGGCCAAGCAGGCGCTCGATGGCATCCTCGACGGATTGCAGCCGCACGATCGCGTCAACCTGATCGCGTTCGGCAGCTCGACCAAGGTGTTCTCCGAACGGCCGCTGGCATGCAACAAGACCAACCTGGCCAAGGCAAAGCGGTTTGCCAAGGCGCTCGATGCAAACATGGGCGGAACCGACATCGGCACGGCACTGATCGAGGCCTATTCGGTAGTTGGCGGATCAGAATCCGCCGACATCTTTCTGGTGACCGACGGTGAAGTCTCGCTGTGGGAACCCGTCGTCGATGCAGCAAAGAAGTCCGGAAACCGGATCTTCACAGTGGGCGTTGGCAGCGCGGTCTCGGAGGCTTTCGTTCGCCAGCTCGCTGCCGACACCGGGGGCGAATGCGAACTCGTATCCCCACGCGAAGGCATGGCGGACCGCGTTGTCCGCCATTTCGAGCGCATGCGCGCGCCTCGCGCCAAGCGGGTCATCGTTCGATGGCCACAGGGCGCCACGCACATTGCGCCTTCGCGGATCGGAGCGGTGTTTGAGGGAGACACGGTGGTTGCCTGCGCGCGCTTCGATCATCCGCCGCCCCATGGCAGCGCGATTCTTGAAGTCGAGACAGACAACGGCGACGTGTTCCGCCAGGAGCTGGCGTTTCCGACGGCGACACCCTCCATCTCCCCGGACGGCATATCCATGGTGGCTCGCGTGACAGCTGCCGCGCGGCTGACGGAACTCGATGATGTCGCCGGCCTGGAGACTGCGCTGCGCTACCGTCTCGTGAGCCCGTGGACCAACTGGCTGGTCATTGCGCTCCAAACGGAAGAAGACAAGGCCCAGGATATCCCTGCCCTGCGAAAAGTGCCGCAAACGTTGGCGGCCGGCTGGGGTGGGGTCGGTGGCGTCGTCGCGTTCTGCAGCGTGGATGCGTTCGAAGCCCCAACAATGATGAATTCCCTCAGGTTCGACATGGGGGAAAAGCTCGCTTTCGAACTCTCAGAGGTCAAACCCGCACTGCGCGTCCCGCCCGTCGATCTGCCGGAGTCCTATCGCCGATTGCTCGGACTCATCGATGCGCAAACGTCTCGCCTCGAACTTGCCGGTGCGCTCGATCTGCTCACCGAATCCGGTCTTGTGGCCGAGTTCGATGACCTCTTCCGACACGCGGCCGATCTGGATCTCAGCGTCGACGTCATCGCCGCGATTGTCCTGGCCCGGCTTCTGAGTGGTCCAATGGGCGAGTTCCTGTCCGGCGAGGCGCAAGTGGCATTGGCATCGCTGCAGGAGAGCGCCAAGGAAGCGACCGGCGCGATGAAGGAGATGGCGAGGCACGGAATCGCCCTCGTGCGCAAGACTCAGGAGCCGGCTGCACGCGAGTTGCTGCGGTGTCGGGCCGAAGATGAAGCACTGGCGCGATTCGCGCGCATTGGAGAACTGCTCGACCAACTCGAGGACGCGATCCGAAGGTCGACCGATCGGACGCAAGCGTACCGAGATAGTCGCGCTCGTCGTACGGGAGGCGCGATCGCGTAGCAGGCAAGAGGAGAAGACTTATCCACGGCCGCGCGATCGGCGCCTTTCACGCAAGACTCGCGCGGCGGTGGGTAAGCCCCCTGGCTCAGCGTCTGTGGGAAATGCTGTCCGCAATGCTGACAGTCCAGACGCAGTCGCACTGCCGATCGGGCAGAAGGAAGCAGCCGCGACGGATACTGCTGTTGCAATCCGAATGAAGTTAGCGCAGCATCGGCCCAGTTCAATTCCCCACTGGCTGAGTCAGCCCGGTTGATGCCCGTTACTGCATCGCCCATGCCCGCTCACGCGGGCGCCCAAGCCGGCCTCATCTCCTGAAACCCGGCAGCCGAAAGGCTGGAGATACTTGTCACCCATCGGGCACGACATGCGCCCGCCCTGCCCCAGCCGGCATCACAGCCGGTCCCGAGGGTCAACTGCGCCATCGATCCGGCCTTCCGGACCGAAGCGGCGCCAACCGAAGCCAAGCTGCTGCAACTTCGCCACCGCCCAGCCCCAGGCCGAACCCTGCGCCAACCGCGTCGTCACTACGCGGCGCCAGCCAGTAGTGACGACGCGCGAAATGCCCCAGCCGACAACGACTTACAGTAGTTGCCGCAACTGACGGCCCCCAGTGACGTGCTCGCCGCGCGTCGAAACCGCAGACCGTGCAACGCGATCTGCACAGGCCCGCTACCAGCGGACCATGTCAGCCGAAGCGCCCTTGGCGCACCCAGAGCCTGGGATTCGATGGCTCAACCCGATGAACCGACTTGCAGCAGCAAGCGACATCGACGCCAATGCCGCGTGCCGCGGCGGCCACCAGATAGACCACGGCTCAAAGCGGGAGTGGTGTCCCGTGTCCCTTGTAGTTCCCGCAACGCTCAGGCGTTAGGGACGGACAGAAACACTTACCTGACCACTACACACCAGCGACGACAAGCAGATACCCCAGGGCAACCAACAGCCAGAAGGAACCGAAAGCAGAAAGTCAACGAATGCGGAATCTCAACTATGAACTCAAGCTGATGTGCCGGCGCAACCGCGACGGCAGCTTTGCAACCCAACGCGATCGCGAGCGCGTACTCGACCAGGTGGCAGGCCAGCTTCAGGAACTCGGCTACCGGCACATGGTTGCAGCAAGCCTGAAGCCCAAGCATGTCGAAGCTCTGGTCGAGCGATGGCAAGCCGAGGGTCTCGCGATTGGCACCATCAAGAACCGGATGGCCGAACTACGCTGGTGGGCCGAGAAGATCGGTAAACAAAACGTCATCGCGCGAGATAACGATCACTACGGCATCGGCAATCGACGGTACGTCACCAATGTCAGCAAGGCGCGCGAATTGTCCGGCACCGAGCTGGGCCGGATCACCGACCCGTACACGTCGATGTCGCTGCGGCTTCAGGCGGCATTCGGCCTGCGACGAGAGGAGTCGATCAAAATTCGGCCGGAATGGGCCGACCGGGGCAACAAGCTTGCGCTGAAGGACACCTGGACCAAAGGCGGCCGCGCCAGGGAAATCCCCATCCGTAACGACGAACAGCGGCAGGTGCTCGATGACGCTAAATCACTCGCCGGCAGGGGCAGCCTCATTCCGGCTGACCGAAACTACGTCGAGCAGTTGCGGCGTTTCGAACACCAGTGTGCAGCAGCAGGTATGCACCGCATGCATGGACATCGACATCAGTACGCTCAGGCCCGATACAGAGAACTCACTGGATGGGTCGCACCCGCAGCAGGTGGGCCGCGGTCGCATGACCTGACAGCAGGGCAGCGCGAGCTGGACCGGGAAGCCCGGCTTACGATCAGTGCGGAGCTGGGGCATGAGCGCGAGCAGATATCGTCTGTTTACTTAGGGAGGTAGTTTGGTTCCATCGTCCAACTGAAGCGAGGGGGTGGGTCGTTTTCCTCTTATGACCCAAAAGCCTGGCCGACTGCTTCTGCCCACTGCTGACACTGGCATCGCGGATCTCGATGCCGCGAAGCGGTCGCTCAACGCCGGAGCTGACCGGAACACACCACTGGCGGCGAAGCCGCCGCATGCAGGTGTGTTTACGTGTCGAGCGACCTGTTAACCCCGCGGCCGGTTGTGGCCACATCAGCCGCTCGATTCAAGCGGCTCGGCAGCTACCTCCGGAGTTGCTGCGGCTCAGCGCAGAAGGCTGCAGCTAACGCTTATCCGGCCGCCCGAGCAGCGCACAAAAGGTCCCGGCCGCGCTGCCAGCTGGCACGGCTCGACGATGGCCAGGTCGCCACCGACGGTATAGCCCGCCTATGCGATTCGTTGAGACAATGGCGACCTACCCTCGGTACGCCAAGGCATCAATAAACAAAACAGACGTCTACCGCATGGCCAGCCTAAAGGTCTCAAAGACTAACGATCCAGCCAAAAAATCCGCGGCCTCACCGCCAGCCGAGGGCGAGCGTCGTGCCGTTCGCGGCTATATGGCTCAGTATGGCAAGGCCGGTGCGGCGATCTACGGCGAACTTGAGCGAGGGGAGATGCTGTGGGTAGGCTTGGCTGACCGCAAGGCTGGCATCGCCGACGATCTAGTCCTAGGGTTCGACGGGCTGGTGGTCGGCCACCAGTTCAAGGCGTCAAAGTTTCCGGCGCCGTTCACCATGACAACGCTTCTCATGGGCGCGGACGGCCTGCTGAAGCCGCTCATCAATGCCTGGCAACTTCTTTCCAAGGACAACCCAGAGGCACGAGTAGAAATCCGCTTGGTGACGACGGACTTTCCGTCGACCACCGACAAGCCTGGTGACTCAACGCCCACTCACAGCGCCGCGTTTATCGACCAGTTTGAGCGGTTCCCCAACCGGACGCTGGCAGAGTGGCGCGCGGCCGGTTGGGGCACCCTGGTCGACCAGTTGCGGGCTGCATCGGGTCTGGACGAGGTCGAGTTTGAGAAGTTTCTGCACGCTTTGCGCGTGCTGCATGGTGCAGCCGCCGACTTTGTGCAGATCCACAAGCTCAGCGCAGAGCAATCGCGCCTGGCGGCGGAAATAGCCAGCGTCCTTCCAAATCTCGTTGCCGACGGTCGAGACAAGGACAGATGGACACGCGCCGAGCTGCTTCTGGAACTGGGCTGGCCGGACCCGGCCAAGACCAAGTACGTGCATAGGTTCCCGCTCGGCGCCTATGTCCAGCGCAACCGCGACACCGAAGTCGCGCTTCTGCACACCGTTCGAGGGGTCGATCGCGGCTACGTCGCGCTGTTGGGCCCCCCGGGCTCCGGAAAGTCGACGCTTCTTCAGATGGCACTCGCTGCGGAGCCAGACCTCCGCCTGGTGCGTTATCTGGCGTTTGTGCCCGGCGTCGCCCAGGGTGTGGGCCGCGGGGAAGCCGAAACCTTCCTGGAAGACATTGGCGCACAGCTTCGAAACAGCGGGCTGCGTGGCATCCGCCTTCGAGACAACTCGCTGCATGAGCGACGCGAACAGTTCGGCGCGCTGCTTGCACAGGCGGGCGAGCGCTATGCGAAGGAGCAGATTCGTACGCTCATCGTGGTTGACGGCCTTGACCACATCCCGCGGGAGGAGCGCCCGGCGCAATCTCTGCTCACCGAATTCCCCCTGCCAGCTGCCATTCCCGCGGGTGTCACGTTCGTGCTGGGCTCGCAGCGCCTGGACCTTGCCCACCTCAAGCCTGCCGTGCAGGAGCAGGCCGCAAAGCCTGACCGGCAAGTGACGATGCGTCCGCTTGGACGCGACGCCGTCGCACTAATGGCCGACGCGCTCGGCCTTGATCCGGCCATCCCCCGCGCACGTCTACATGAGCTCAGTCATGGGCACCCATTGGCGACCCGGTACCTGATTCAGGCGCTCCTCCGGGCCGATGACGCCAGGCGTGCTCAGCTTCTCGCTGGCGGCATGGAGTTCGACGGGGATATCGAGTCCGTCTACGAAGCCGCCTGGCGAGAGATTGCGAACGACCGCGACGCGACCGACTTCCTCGGCTATATCGCCCGTGCGGAAGCGCCAATCGCGCTCCCGTTGCTCGCCACCGTCCTGGACGAACATGCGATTGAGCGGGCGCTTGCCGTGGCCCGTCACCTGCTGCTGGACACAGCGCAAGGCTGGCGCGTCTTTCACAACAGCTTCCGGCTCTTCGTCATATCCAAGCCTCGGATGCGGCTCGGCAGCGTGGATGCTGAACACTCCCGGCGCGTTTACCGCCAGCTGGCAATGCTGGCTCAGAACGCGCCGGACAGCTCGCCGCAGCGCTGGCTCGAATTGCGCTACCGGGCACGCGCCGGCGACGCGGATGACGTGTTGGCGTTGGCGACGCCTCTTCGCTTCCGGGAGCAGTTAGCCCGAGGACGATCCAGCTCGGACATTCAGGACGACATTCGACTTTCGTTGCTCGCTGCACGGCCGACCCTGGATGCAACGGCGCTCACGCGTCTTCTCCTTTGCCGCGATGAAGTGTCTCGGCGCACCAACGCGCTGGAGTACGCCGACCGGCTGCCTTTGGCCATGCTGGCCGTCGGAGACATCGATTCCGCGTTCGCCTTCGTGCAAGAGTTCCCCAAGAGGGGATACGAAGTCGTGGACGCCTTGCTGGGACGGGGAGAGTTCGATCGATCGAAGGAACTGTTCGAGCATCTCGAGCCGCTGTCGCAGCTGCACACCAGCAGGTTCCAACACCACGGGAGGGACCACAACCTTCACGAGTTCCAGGAGTGGGCTAGGCGCGCCCATCACTTTCGGGATTTCGAGCAGATCCAGCAAGCGATTGAGCGCCTTGTCGTCGACGGGCTTGAGAAGGTACCCGGGCATCAACCCGACAAATCAGAAGCGGCCCATGGCGCCCACCTTCGTCTGGAAGTCGCGCGCGCCGTTCTTAAGGGCCAGGCTGTCACGAAGGCTGAGGATGTGTGCAACCAGCTGGGCATAGACCCAAAGGAGCTCCCCGCGCTGAAGGTGCATGCCGGGCTGGCTATCCGAAGCACTGGCGACACGGAGCGCGCCACTCAGCTGTTCGAGGAGGCGTCGAAGCAGCCGGACTTCGACGCATTGCCTAATGGCTGGCGTCGTGCCATCGTGCTCTCAGCAGCCAAGGCCGGACGGACAGACCTCGCCACCGCGCTGTTCGACAAGCTTGTCGCACCGATGATTTCGATGGGCGACAACGAAGTCAACTCCGCCGGCCCTGGCGACCTGGCAGCTGCGGTAATGGAGCATGCGCAGCTGTGCACCATGCTTGGCAAGCCTTTGCCTCCCGCGATCGACTCAAAGCACGAAATCCTTAGGCCACTGCAGAAGCATGCAACCAAGACAGGCATCCTGCTAGGGCGGGTCGCCGCAAATCTGCCAATCTCAGCCGGCGACGTTCAATCGGTCACGCGCAATGCGCTGGGCTACGCCCTGCGACTGACACCTCGCGGCGGCAGCGACTTCTATCAGACCAGTCAAGTGCTTACGGCCGTGCCATTGCTCGCGCGCGCACTGTTGAAGGTCGCTGCTTCCTGCGGTGAGACCGAGTTCCGAGCCGTGCTCCGAGAAGTCGACGGCGCAATAGCTACGTCTACGCAGAAAGGCACCGAGCATCTTCGCCGGGAAGTGGCGGTTGCGACCTTCCGCATCGACGGCGAGGGAGCGGGCGCAGCAGCCCGGCTTGAGGCGCTGGCTGCCGAACTACATGGAGATACGCCCAGCGAGCACCTGGACGGACTGGCAGACCTGGCCATCTCCTTTGCTGCGATCGGAGAGACCGACCGGGCGCGGCAATTGCTGGCCACAGTGCCGGACCACTGCCTAGGCTATGCACTGGCGGCCCGCAAGGACCCGCAGTACGCGATCTGGCGGGATATCTTGATTCTGGCCAACACAGCCGACCCAGCCGGCAGAGCGGAGCGCGTTTCGCATCTGATGCGACAGGTCGACGGGATGAAGGAGACGGAAGGCGCCAACGCGGCCCATCGCCTGACGATGGTGCTGATTGATGAGGCCATGCAGGTCGATGCCAGGTTCGGATATGACACCGCGCAGGGGCTGGCGGCCTGGAAGCTGATTTCCTTGCCAAACCGCGTCGACCTGGTGATGACAGGCCTGGTGCGTCGCCGGCCAGACCTGCTCTGGACATGCGTCGACGTGTGGTGTGGCCTGTGCTTGCCGTTCTACATGGAGCCTCACTATCGCGATCCCTTCCATGTTGGCGCCTTCATCGACGCCGCCGCGGAGGCAGCGGGTCCGGGCGAGATTGCGCGGCTTGTCGACGCACTTCTCGGCCCTATCGAGATCACCAGCCGTGCACACGAACGGGCGGCACTCCTCGAGCGGCTGCGCACCGCCGCCATCAAGCACGGCTACGCCGACGGCAGGCTTGAAGCAGCCCTGGCTCGTTGGAAGGCAGAGGCACCGGCGCCGAGACATTCCTACACGCCTCAAACGTACGATTCGGCCGAAACCCTGGAGCAGCTGCAGTCCCAGTTCGAGGCAGGTCCTGCGCCGGACTACAGTGCTTCTTCCCGCTTCGTTGACTTGGCGGACTCCGCACCCCTGGACATGGTCCGAGCGATGTACGAACGATGGGAGGTGCTCCAGGCTGACACGAAGTGTCGTTTCATGTTGGTCACGCGCCTGGTCGAAGCCGGCGACCTGCAGCAAGCCCGGAAGCTCATGGATGAGTACCCGAGCACCGACGACCGCTGGAGCTCCTGGAGCCAATGGATGGGCGGTGGCAAGTTCAGGTACTTCAAGGCCCGCAAGCTCCTCGATGGCGCAGCGGCGCATGGCCCTGCCTTTGAGTGCCTGATCGACTCCATCACGGCCGGCGAAGAGAACACCGTTTCGCTGCTGACGGAGATTGACGAAGTTCTGCCCGTTGTCAGTGCCGCGCAGGACTGGCCGGCAATCTGGTCATTGCTCGCTGAGCAGATGGCGTTCACCCGCGAGCACCAGCTTGGCAGCCCGTTCAAACCCGGGGAAGAGCCGTTAAGCGACGAGGAGCTCCTCGCGGACCTGGTTCACTTTGGCCTGCGGCTGCCGGTTGTCGAAGCTCAGCGGCATGCGCGCGACTGCTTGCTGCGTCTGTCCGAAAGGGTCAAATTTGGCGGGGCGGTGGCCGAACTGACCGTACGGCGGCTCCTGACCGGCGAGTCCGACGCGCCGTTGCAAGGCCTCCTCGCTCTGCTGGCCATGCCGCATGACCGACTGGCAAGCGCCCTGGGCGATGCCGTGACGCCGCTCGTGGGCCATCGAGATATCGCTATCGCCGAGGCGGCCCTGCTCCTGGCGCGCCGCTGGGGCCTGGCCGTTTCAGCCACGCAGGAGCCGCTTCCCTTCTTCTACCAGCTTGAGATGGAAGGATCGCTGGTGCTCGACACCTCGTTGGTGGATCCGCGCACCGGCGCCATGCGCATTGAATCCGCGCCAGGATGGACCCAACTGCTGCGACCCATCGCCAGGGCGCTTGCAGAGATCGTAGGCGTCGACGAGTTGACCATCAGGAGGCGCGCGGCAGAGTTCGTCCAGGAGTGGGGCGGCATCGAGGCGTTCGGCGCCCTTGCGGTCGGGCGTCTTGAGGCAGAGCTCCGCTCGATGGATATGCAGATCACCTATCTCAAGCCGCACATGGCGGTTGGCGTGGTCGCGCTTCGCCACGTCGCAGGTGAGGTGCGACGTGCTGGACTGCTGCCTGACGGCGCCCTGCCGCTTTTCCTTGAGATCCTGAACGCACCGATTCCGCCGCACCCGCTCTTGCAAGCGCAGGTCCGGCCGCAGGAATTTGCCAGACCGCTGGTGGCTCGTGATTCCAGTTGGGGCGAGGCCAGCCGGCTCTGGATCCCTCGGGTCGACATGGACGTCTCGCCGTGGTCGCCAAAGGCGGACGAGGTCGTGTTGGCGGAGGTATCGAGATTCAAGGTTTTCAAGCCAAGACAAGCCGAGTTCCTCCAACACCGATTCCGCGCACCGCAGGCGCAGATCGACAGTGACGATTTCGCGGACGGCTACGCCAAGCTGCCCGCCATCGTCTGGCGGGGAAACTATGTAGCGCACGATACGACTCCGGCGGGAACATTGGTCAGGCGTGTCGCAAGCTCAGCTGGGACCGACCTGTATGGACCGAAGTATTTGCTGACCATCTGCCCAAACTGGCTGCGTCAGCTGCGCTGGCGGCCGCACGAAGCGAACCCCTGCATCTACGTGGACGCCGGCGGCACCGTCGTGGCGAGACTCGCCTGGTGGCGGGATGCCGGTCCCGTGGACATTGATGTCGAGTCGATTTGGGGCGAAGGCTGCTATCTGGCGCTCACACCGGAAGGCCTAAGCCAGTTCAAGTTGGCGGGCGGACGGGCGACCATCAACAGCTTCGCCAGCAGAGAGGTACAAGCGCACGGCGGCTCTGGCGAGGCAAATGGCCGCAAAACGGCAAGGCTCAGCTACTCCGTCTAAGGCGAGCTACTTCGCCGGCAGAATCCGTATCCGCCCTAACTATCCTGCGCGGACAAATTGGCTCGAAAAGTCGAGGAGGTTAGAGACATGCCGGCCAGAACTGTGCTCAAAGCGCAAGTCCGCCGGATAGGACGCGTGCGACCTGCCGCCTGATTTGGGAAGCGAGATTTATCACGGCGTCGGATAGTGCGTGGGGTTCAGGCTGCAGCAATGAACGGCAGTTCATGAACCATCTTCTCAAGCCGCCCGGCAAACAGCTGCCGACGTGCTTCGTCGTGTTTAATGTCTTGAATAGTTGCCACGACTCCGCGACCAAACGCATCGACGAGACCGCGAATAGATAACATAACTAGATTTTCTACATCGGCCTTCTCGGCAACTTCCGGAAGGAATTCGTCGCCGTAACCAATTTGGCGTTTGACCTGTCCCGCCTTGTGCAGGTCAGCCTCGCTGCTGTATGTGTGAACCATTGCGCACCGTGCTGCATAGAGTTCGAGCCCAGGTACGGCAAGGGTTGGTTGCCGCTCGGCATTGCGGAATCGCAGGTACCGCTCGGTCCAAGCAACGAAGTCAGTCCGAGTCACTTTTTCCTTTTCGGCTGGCATCGTCAAGTGCGCCATCGCGTCGATGCCAATGTAGACCAGAATCAGGGTGGCTCTGTATGACTTCCGGTCCCAAGCATCGTTGATGTCCTTGATGATTCCGTTCATAAGGACGTTGTAGAGAGATTCATCCGCGTTTGCCATCAAGCCTCCTGCTTATTGAGACTTACATAATTCATGACATCACCAGAGCGTAGCCTGCATCCAGCAAGCGGCAATGATGGACGGACGCTT